>CAZYYL010000017.1:5973-13495 GCA_964651425.1 uncultured Microbacteriaceae bacterium
CGCCGATCGCGGTGCGCACCTGTTCGGTTGAAGCTCTCTCGACCGACCCGAACTTGGGTGAGATGCACGCGCGTGTGATGAACGCGAACACCGGCGAGGTATTGCTCGACCGAGACGGCGCCACGCCGAACCGCACGGCGAGCGTGATGAAAGTTGTGACGAGTGCCGCAGCACTGGCCGCGCTCGGGCCGGACTACCGATTCACCACCCGGGTCGTGCGGGGGAGCGAACCTGGAACCGTGGTGCTCGTCGGCGGCGGAGACCCGACGCTGACAGACCTTCCATCGGGAGCAACGACGCTTTTCGGTGAGGTTGCGCACCTTGACGACCTCGCAGCCCAAACTCGTGCCGCGTGGGATGCCGACCCCGCGACCGCCGGAACGCCGATCACGACCGTCATCTTCGACACGAGCCGGTATGCGGCACCCGAGTGGAACCCGACCTGGGATTACAAGGAACTGGGGGACGGCACCACGGGCAAGGTGAGCGCCCTGATGATCAACACGGGTCGTGCAGATGCCACTGCGAACACGTCGCCTCGCGACGAAGACCCCTCGAGTCGTGCGGCGCTCGCGTTTGCGAGGTTGCTCAGCACGACATCCATTCAGGCTGGTTCAGCCCCGGCGGGTAGTGCACAACTAGCCACAGTGTCCTCGCCCACAATTGCCGACATGCTCCCGCAGATTCTGCTCTACAGCGACAACACGGCAGCGGATGCACTCGCCTTTGAAACCGCCATCGCAACCGGGGCGGGCAATAGTTTCGAGGCGCTCGTCCAGGCGTACCCGAGCGCGCTCGCCGAGTACGGCATTGACACCAGGGGTATGAACGTCGTAGACGGTTCTGGCCTCAGCGACAGCAATGCGGTGAGCCCTGCGTATCTCACCCAACTCTTTCGCAAGATTTGGGCACGCGAAGGCAACCTCGGGCTAATTCTCGACAACCTCCCCGTGGCGCGAGAAAAAGGGTCGCTCGCCTATTCCGACCGGTTCGTCGGTGACAATGCAGTCGTCGCGGGTCGCGTGTGGGCCAAGACGGGCTGGATTGATTCGGGATACACGCTCGGCGGAATCGTGTTGGCGGCCGATGACACCCCGCTCGCCTTCACGATCTATGCGTTGGGTGATGTGAACTCGTCGGCCAAGCAGGCAATCGACGCGTGGGTGGTCGGACTGTACGGTTGCGGTAACCAGCTGGCCAACTTCTAGGCGAGTAAATGATTGTTCTCGTCGCTACTAGCATCGAGATATGTCAAAAACTTCGCAGAAACCCGCGCGCGCCGACTGGGCGCCGAAGCGCTGGGTGCGCATCCTTCTCCCCACCGTTCTCGTCATTGTCTGGTTCGCGATTGCCGGCCTCGGTGGTCCGACGTTCGGCAAAATCTCGGGCGTCTCGACCAATGACCAAGCCGGATTCCTCCCGACCAGCGCGCAGAGCACCGAAGTCAACGACTGGCAGTCGAAGTTCTCCGAGTCGAAGAACATCCCTGCCGCCGTTGTCATCGAGTCGAACTCGGGCGCCGTCGCCGAAGGGGACAAGCCCGCGTTCGACGCACTTGCCACCATGATGAAGGATGCTCAGGGTGTCGCCGAGAGCGTCGAGGGCGAGCTGCCCAGCGTGCTCGGACCGACCTATTCCGAAGACGGCGCGGCCGTCGAATACCTCGTCTTCTTCAAGGCGTCGGGTGAAGAACTGCTCGAAGACGTCACGAAGTTCCGTGCAACCGTTCAGGCTGAAACACCGAGCGGATACACGGCCTACGTTGCCGGCCCGGCCGGCTTGCTTGCCGACTTCGTCAACGGCTTCGGTGGCATTGATGGAATCCTCTTGCTCGTCGCTCTCCTCGCGGTGTTTGTGATCCTGCTCATCGTGTACCGATCAATCCTGTTACCCGTACTCGTTCTGCTCACGGCCGTGTTCGCGCTCTCGGGCTCGATTCTGGGCATCTACTACCTCGCGTTGAATGACGTGATTAAGGTTTCGGGCCAGTCGCAAGGCATCTTGTCGATTCTGGTTATTGGTGCCGCGACCGACTACGCGCTGCTCATGGTGTCGCGCTATCGCGAATCGCTCTTCGAAGTGCAGTCAAAGTGGGCGGCCATCGCGCGTGCCATTCGCGGTTCGTTCGAGCCCATCTTTGCCTCGGCAGCAACCGTCATCTTGGCGCTACTCTGCCTTCTGTTCTCCGACCTCAACTCGAACAAGGCGCTCGGCCCGATTGCCGCTTTCGGTATCGGCTTCGCGTTCCTCGCCGCCGTCACGTTCCTGCCGGCTCTGCTTGTGATTTTTGGTCGCGGTGCATTCTGGCCGTTCCTGCCGAAGTTCGGAAGCAAGAAGGTGGATGCGGTTACGAAGTCGACCGTTCCCGGACTCGAAGGCGTGCGTGGCTTGTGGAAGCGCGTCGGAAACATGATCGCGCGCCGACCGCGCACCACGTGGGTCGTCACGCTCGTCGTGTTGCTCGCTGCCGTTGCGGGTTTGCCCGGACTCAAGGCAAGCGGCGTGCCGCAAACCGCCTTGTTGCTCGGCTCCAACATTGAGTCGGTTGACGGCCAAGACGTGCTCGGCAAGCACTTCCCTGCCGGCGCGGGTTCGCCCGCCGTGATCATCGCCGACGAAGCGACCTATTCCGAGGTGATGGATGCGACACGCAAGTTCGACGGCGTGAGCGACGTCACCGTGCAGGCCGACTTGGCCGCCACGAAGAAGGCCGTCGAAGACAAAATTGCCCAGCTGCAGGCGGACGCGATGGCGGCGGCCGCGAGTGGGTCCGGCGCGTTCGGCGCACCGGCCGGTTTCGGTGGTTCAGGAGCGTCCGCCACCGCAATCGACTTCGCGAACTTGTCACTCGATGACCTCGGCCTCAGCACGATTCCGAAGGTTGTTGACGGCAAGGTACTGATTCAGGCCACGTTCTCGTACCAGGCTGACTCTCCCGAAGCCGAAGCGCTGGTCAAGACCATGCGAGCCGACCTCGTTTCGGTCGACCCGACGGTCATCGTCGGTGGCGAAACCGCAATCGCGCTCGACACGAACGAAACGGCTCAGGCCGACTTGATCAAGATTGTGCCGATCGTTTTGCTCGTCATCTTCGTGATTCTGATGCTCTTGCTGCGCTCGGTCGTGGCACCGCTCGTGCTCATCGGCACGGTCGTGTTGAGCTTCGCGGCGACGATGGGTGTTTCGGCGCTCGTGTTCAACAACTTGTTCAAGTTCCCTGGCGCTGATGCCAGCGTTCCGTTGTTCGGGTTCGTGTTCCTCGTGGCACTGGGAATCGACTACAACATCTTCTTAATGACCCGTGTGCGCGAAGAGAGCCTCGCGCTCGGCACTCGTCCGGGCATCCTGAAGGGTCTCGCCGTTACCGGTTCGGTGATTACGTCGGCTGGTGTCGTGCTCGCAGCGACCTTTGCGGCCCTTGGCGTGATTCCGCTGCTGTTCTTGGTGCAGCTCGCCTTCATCGTCTCGTTCGGTGTCATCCTCGACACCGTGCTCGTGCGAAGCTTGCTCGTGCCGGCACTCGCCTATGACATCGGGCCGAAGATCTGGTGGCCGAGCAAGCTTGGTCGTGAGGTTGCCAAGAAATAGCGCCCGCCCATTTCCAACGAGTGGGAACCCGAACTCTCTTCCACGAGGGTTCGGGTTCTCGCCATTTAGCCCCGAGAGTAGGCTTGCCGGCATGGCTTCAATTTCAGAAAAAGACCTGCTCGCAAAGGTGCCCACGCAGCTTTACATCAACGGTCAGTGGGTGGATGCCGAGGGTGGCAAGACCCTCGACGTGTTCGACCCGGCCACTGGTGAGCTGATTGCCAAGGTTGCCGACGCCAGCGCTGCCGACGGCATGCGCGCGCTCGACGCCGCTGTCGCCGCGCAAGAGGCGTGGGGCAAGACGAGCACTCGTTTGCGTAGCGACATTCTGCGTCGCGCGTTCGACGAGGTACAGAAGCGCAAAGACGAGTTCGCGCTACTGATGACCATTGAAATGGGCAAGCCTCTCTCCGAGGCAATCGGTGAGGTCAACTACGGATCCGAATTCCTCCGCTGGTTCAGCGAAGAGGCCGTGCGCGTTGACGGTCGTTACACCGAGACGCCAGAGGGCAACGGGCGGATGTTCGTCACGCACGTTCCCGTCGGCCCCTGCTTCCTCATCACCCCGTGGAATTTTCCGCTCGCGATGGCCACGCGCAAGATTGGTCCTGCGCTGGCCGCCGGAAACACGGTTGTCGTGAAGCCCGCCGGCCTTACGCCGCTGACCACCCTGTACTTCGTGAAGATCCTCGAGGAGTGCGGCGTGCCCGCCGGTGTGGTGAACGTGTTCACGACGTCGACGTCGAGCGCAGTATCCAACCCGTTGATTGCAGACAAGCGTCTGCGCAAGCTCAGCTTCACCGGATCAACCCCGGTGGGTATTTCGCTCATGAAGCTCGCTGCTGAGAACGTGCTGCGCACGTCGATGGAGCTCGGCGGCAACGCCCCGTTCGTTGTTTTCGAAGATGCGAACATCGACAAGGCCGTCGACGCTGCCGTCATTGCGAAGTTCCGCAACATCGGCCAGGCCTGCACGGCTGCTAACCGTTTCATCGTGCACGAATCGGTTGCTGAAGAGTTCACCGATAAGCTCACCGCCAAGGTCAACGCGTTCAAGATGGGTCGCGGAACCGAAGATGGTGTCGTTATCGGCCCACTCATCGACGACAAAGCAGTTGCGAAGGCCGACGAGTTGGTTCAGGATGCCGTCATGCGAGGCGCCACGCTCCGCTCGGGCGGCAAAAAGGTGGATGGCCCTGGTTCGTTCTACGAAGCGACCGTCGTCACAAACGTGCAGCCTGGGTCGGCCATCCTCACCGAGGAAATCTTCGGGCCGGTCGTCAGCGTGATTACGTTCTCGAATGAAGCTGAGGCCGTGCGTATCGCGAACGACACCGAGTACGGACTCATCGGCTACGTGTTCACGGAGAACCTCGCTCGTGCCCAGCGCATGATCGAGGACATCCAGACCGGCATGATGGGCGTCAACGCGGGAGTCATCTCTAACGCGGCCGCACCGTTCGGTGGCGTGAAGATGTCGGGCGTGGGTAAGGAAGGCAGCCACGAGGGCATCTACGAGTACCTATCAACCAAGTATTCGATGACGCCGAACCCGAACCTCTAAGAATTTCTTGGACTGAAAAAGCCCCCGCTCTGTGCGGGGGCTTTTTCGTGGGGTCGTGGTTAGACCAGGAGCTGGTGCTTCGCGAGGTCGCGATACAACGGGGTCGACTTGACGAGCTCGGAGTGGGTCCCGGTGCCGATGACCGTGCCCTTTTCGAGCACGATGATCTGGTCGCTGTCGACGACCGTCGAAAGGCGGTGCGCGATGATGATGAGCGTGCGGCTGACGGCGACCTTGTCGATGGCGTCGCGCATGAGTTGCTCGTTGACGCCGTCGAGGCTTGAGGTGGACTCATCCAGCAACAGAATCGGCGGCTTGGCGAGGAGTGCTCGTGCGATGGCGAGGCGTTGACGTTCTCCACCCGAAAGCATGACTCCGCCTTCACCGACCTGCGCGTTGAGGCCTTCCGCGTTGCGGTCGAGCACATCACCGAGGTTCACCTCGTGGAGCACGGAAATGCAGTCCTCGTCGGTGGCATTGGGTGTGCCGAGCGTGAGGTTGTCGCGCAGAGTACCCGCGAGCACGGGCGCGTCTTGCTCGACATAGCCGATTTGTGAACGCAGATCGCTACGCCGCAAGTCGCGAATGTCGATTCCGGCGAGACGGATCGTGCCCGCTTCAGGGTCGTAGAACCGTTCGATCAGCGAGAAGATCGTGGATTTTCCCGCACCACTCGGGCCGACCAAGGCCGTGCGTTCTCCGCGTGGGATGCGGAAACTTACGTTGCGCAGAATCACGGGCGCTTCGACCGGCTCAGCCTTTTCCGCTGCCTCGGCAGGTTTCGCCGGCTCGGAAGGTTTACCTGGCTCGTCGCTCTCGTCCACCACGGGTGGCGCGATTGAGTACGCAAACGTCACGCCATCGAACTCGATGGCCGTCTCGGCGTGCGTGAGCGCATCCTTCGCCGTGTGAGCTTCAGCGGTGGGGTTGTCGTGCGCCCCTTCGCTCGGCAGCGCGATGATTTCCTGGATACGCCCGAGCGCACCGAGCGCGGAGTTCACCGACGTGATCGCACCAAAGAACTGGCCGAGCGGCATGATCATCATGAACAGGAAGAGGATGAATGACACGAGGTTTGCGACCGTAATCGCGCCCGATGCAACGCGGTAACCGCCCACGCCGAGGACGGTGAGGAAGGCGACCTGCATGGCAATACCCGCGACAGGGACAACGAGTGCGGAGATTTTGGCGACCTTGACACCCATTTTCCATGCGCCAGTTGCTTCGACTTCGACGGTGGCGATTTCGCGTTCGGTGGCATTCGCCGCGCGTACGGTGCGCACCGCCGTGATAGCGCGCTCGACAGCAGCCGTGAGTTCCCCGACCTTTGCCTGTGCCTTGCGGCTCGCCACGCGAATTCGACGCGAGAGCACCGTGACAACCGTGATCGCAGTGAAGACGACGAGCAGCGTCAGTAAGAGAAGCACGGGATCGAGCAATGCCATTGCAATGAGAGACCCGACGAACGTGAGCGAGCCACCGATGGCCTCGACGAGTCCCTGCGTGAGCACAG
Source organism: uncultured Microbacteriaceae bacterium (assembly GCA_964651425.1). GTDB lineage: Bacteria > Actinomycetota > Actinomycetes > Actinomycetales > Microbacteriaceae > RFQD01. Next base: position 12,639 of record CAZYYL010000017.1, read on the forward strand.
CCCGCAGAAGAGTGGTGTCACTGCCAACCCGCGAGACAAGATCGCCGGTGCGACGCGTGTCGAATTCGTGGACCGGGAGGTTGAGCATCCGTCGCACCAACTGCTTGCGCGACGACAACACGACACCTTCGCCGGTGCGCTGAAGAAGGTAGTGCTGGAAGCCGTTGATGAGCGCCGACACAACCACGAGCCCAATGAGGAGCCAGACGATGTAGCCGAGTGGCTTGTTCGCGCCGACGAGAGTGATGACCTGTGAGACCAACAACGGTTGACCGAGTGACGCCGCCGAACCGAGCACGCTCAAGACGACGACGAAGCTGAGAACACCGCGGTGTTCTGCTAGATAGGGGAAAAGCTGGCGGAAACTCGCACGAGGACCGCTTTTGTCAACAGGACCCGGCCGACGACCGCGTCCTCCGCCCATACTCACTGAGTGCTAGCCCACCATTGCGGAGGTCACGCCGAGAACGACGTTCACCAGTGTGAGTCCACCGATTGACCAAAGGGCCCACGATGGCGCAACGTCGCGCTTGCGGAAGACGAAAGCCACGATGTAGATCACGAGACCGATGAGGAACTTGATGCCGATACCCATGTTGTTGACTTCTTCGTCGGGCACGAGGTGTGCCGAGTAGATGCCCACGAGCGCGGCGCCCGTGATGAGCTGCAGCAGGGGACCGTCGAGGTAACCGCGAACAACGCGACTCTTGCCCTTGACGATGTCCTTGATGTTGGCGAGGAACGAACCGAGCAGGTACGCCATGCCGACGAGGTGCAGAACGATGAGGACTGTGACGAGAATTTCCATATTGTCAGCCTACTTTGTGGTCAATGAGCGGATGGTCTGAACCGACAGC
>CAZYYL010000018.1:0-13334 GCA_964651425.1 uncultured Microbacteriaceae bacterium
GGGAATTTTCGTCGATCGCATTGTCGCGGTCGGCGAGCGTCGCTGGCTCTACGGCGGCGAGTTTGTCGGTGGTGTCGACCTCGAAGGCCGAGCACTCGAAGGAGTTTCGCCATGACCACCCTCGATCGACACGCGCTGGCGGCACGCATCGCCCGCGACATTCCCGAGGGGTCGTATGTGAACCTCGGCATCGGTGCGCCCACGCTCGTGGCCGATTACCTTCCCGCCGACCTCGAAATCATTCTCCACACCGAGAACGGGATGCTCGGCATGGGACCGTCTCCCGTGGCCGGTCAAGTTGATCCCGACCTCATCAACGCGGGCAAACAGGCCGTCACCGAGCTTGCAGGATCTTCCTACTTTCACCACGCCGACTCGTTCGGCATGATGCGCGGTGGCCACCTCGACGTCTGCGTGCTCGGCGCCTTTCAAGTGAGTGCAACGGGTGATCTTGCGAATTGGTCAACCGGTGCACCCGACTCGATTCCGGCTATCGGCGGCGCGATGGACCTCGCGATTGGCGCCAAGTCAGTCTTCGTCATGACGGACCTGCTCACCAAGTCCGGCGAATCAAAACTGGTCGACCGATGTACCTACCCACTCACGGGCGTCGCCTGTGTGTCGCGCGTCTACACCGACTATGGCGTCTTCGACGTGACATCCGGCGGCTTCGCCGTCACCGAGATTTTCGGAGACACGACCTTTGACGACCTCGTGACACTCACGGGACTCGACCTCATCGACGCGAGGAGCTAAATCATGGTCGACGCATTTGTCTTCGACGCCGTACGCACTCCTTTCGGTAAGGCCGGAGGAGCCCTTGCGGGAGTGCGACCCGATGACCTCGCCGCTCATGTGATGCGCGCATCCATCGACCGGATGAATGTCGACCCGGCACGCATTGACGACGTCATTTTCGGGGACGCCAATCAGGCGGGCGAAGACAATCGAAACGTGGCACGGTTTGGAGCTCTGCTGGCGGGTTTTCCGACGAGCGTGACGGGCGTGACGGTCAATCGCTTGTGCGCATCGTCCGTCGAGGCGGTCATTCAAGGTTCGCGGGCAATCGAAACCGGTGATGCCCAGATTGTGCTGACCGGTGGCGTGGAGTCCATGAGTCGTGCGCCGTTCGTTGTGGAGAAGAGCGCCAAGCCGTGGCCCGCTCTGGGAAACCCCACGATGTGGAACACGGCAATTGGGTGGCGCATAGTCAACCGGGCTCTCCCCGCACACTGGACCATCTCGAACGGTGAGGCGGCCGAAAAAATCGGTCGCGAGTGGAACATCACTCGCGAGGCCCAAGACGAGTTCGCCGCGCGTTCGCACCAACTCGCCGCGGCGGCCTGGAACGACGGCATGATGGATGCGGAAATTGTGCAATTCCCCGGTGTCGAGATGGCGCGCGATGAGGGTATTCGTGACACGACGACGCCGGCAAAGCTCGCCGAACTACCTGGGCTATTTGCGACGGATGGCACGGGTCGAGTCACCGCAGGCAACGCCGCCTCGATCAATGACGGTGCATCGGCCGTGCTCCTGGCCGCCGAGGGCGTCATCGACGTCGAGCCACTGGCTCGAGTCGTGAGTCGCGCGGCCCACGCGGTCGACCCCGAGTACTTTCCCATTGCGCCGGTCGAAGCGGCAAACAAGGCTCTCGCGCGCGCACGCAAGTCGTGGGCCGACGTCGACATCGTCGAATTGAACGAAGCGTTCGCGTCCCAAGCACTCGCGTGCCTGCGCGACTGGCCAGATCTCGACCCGGAAAAAGTTAACGTTCACGGTGGTGCAATCGCCATCGGGCACCCGCTCGGAGCATCCGGCGGACGAATCATCGGACACGCGGCCCACGAGCTGGTCCGGCGTGGCGGTGGCGTTGCGGTCGTTGCCATTTGCATCGGCGTGGGTCAAGCACTTGCCCTCGTGCTCGAACGGTAATTGCGTAGGGTTATCGAATGACCGACGAGAAGCGAGAAAGCGACGACTTCGTTCAATCTCTGAGTCGCGGTCTCTCCATCATTCGGGCATTTGATGCCGAGAATCCTCGCCTGACGTTGAGCGATGTTGCCCGCAGAACCGACATGTCGCCCGCGGCGGCTCGTCGCTTCTTGCGTACGCTCGAGGCACTGGGTTATGTTCGCGCCCGCGACCGCGAGTTTGAACTAACCGCGCGCGTGCTCGAGCTGGGCTTCAGCTATTTGAGTGCGTTGACGCTACCCGAGGTGATGCAGCCGCATCTCGAGCGCCTTTCTCGCGAGGTGGGAGAATCTGTGTCAGGAGCCGTGCTATCTGACGGCGACATCGTCTACGTGGCGCGTGTAGTCACCAAGCGCATCATGACGGTGGGCATCACCATCGGCACGAGATTTCCCGCCTTCGCTACGAGCATGGGTCGTGTACTGCTTGCGTCGCTGAGCGCAGACGATCTCGAGAATGTACTGGCCGCTCATCCTCGCCCCGCTTTCACCACTGAAACCACGACGGATGAGGCCGCCTTGCGTGAACGCATCGCGGAGGCGCGTGAGACCGGCTGGTCAATCGTCGATGGCGAACTCGAGCGGGGTCTGCGATCCGTCGCGGTGCCGATTCACGACGCGCGCGGTGCGACCGTCGCGGCAATCAACGTATCCATGAACGCGAGCGACCACACGCTTGACGAGATTCGCGAACGAGTTGTCCCCGCACTACGCGCGGCCGCCAACGCGATTGATCTTGACGTAGACGCGACATCACACAGCCCCACACTTGTGGCATCGCCCACGCAAACCTAAGGAGTCATCGTGAACACTTCCGCCTTGGACTGGGCCATCAAAGACAGTCTTGTCGCGTACATCAGCGACCTCGACGACGGCGAACTGAACACAAGTGCCGGCGCGACGCGCACCGACGACGGCTTTGCCTTCGAGGGCGTGTCAGACGCCGATTTCGACCGGACCACGCTGACGGGCTCGCTCGCGTTCCGCGGCACCGTTGCCCTGCGCGGTCACGACGGCTTGCTCAACATCGTTGTGACGGATCCGACCGTCGTGCTCGACAACGGCTCGGGCGAAGTGCTCGTGGCCCAGCCCGGCGCCACCGACGGTCGTCGGCTAGGCATTGCGAAACTCGCAGCGACACTCAAGGGTACTACCCTCACGTGCACCGCACGCTTGACGGTCACGGGCGTGAACGTGCTCGGACCGCAATACATGCCGGGTGCCGAAATCGCGAGTCTGCGCATCCAGCTGTCGTAAGTTACGACTCGCGTGACACCTGCGCGATAGCCGCCCAGTCGGCATCCTGCAGTTCGGGGTTCGCCAGCGTCTTGTCGAACACCTCGATCAAAGCGGGAACGGTCGGCAACTTGAGACCGAACTCTTCGGCCGCCGAGGCGGCAAGACCGAGATCTTTACGACCCAGTGCGACCGAGAAGCCCGCCGGGAAGTACGTCTTGGTCGCAATTGCGTTGCCATAGCCGGTGTAGGCGATTCCGCCAAAGAGCGTACTGGTCAGCAATTCCACGAACTCGACCGGGTCAACGCCGCCACGCTCCATCAACGCAATCGACTCACCCAGCGCTTCGACCGCGTGAATGAGGTTGAAGTTCACGCCGATTTTCACGAGGTTTGCGCGGCGCGGGCTGTCGCCCATGTTCCACGTCTTCTTGCCGAGCACGTCGAGGAATGGCTGCACCTTTTCGATGAGGGCCGGGTCCCCGCCCGCCAAGATGTTGAGTTGTCCGGATGCGGCTGCCGGAGGTCGACCCAAGACCGGGCACGCGAGGTAACCCACGCCTGCCGCAGCGTGACGCGCCGCAAGCGCGTCGGCAGCATCCGGACTCAACGACGAATGGTTCACGTGAATCGTGCCGGGGGCCGCGGCCGCAAGATTCTCCGGCGTGAACTGTTCGAGCGCGGCAGCGTCATTCGAGAGCATCGAGAATACGAACGGGCGCTCGAACGCGTCGGCGACGGAAGTCGCAGCACATGCGCCAGCGGCGACGAGTGGCTCGGTGGCCGCCGCCGAGCGGTTCCACACGCACACATCGTGACCGGCTTCGATGAGTCGATTGGCCATTCCGGATCCCATGGATCCGAGTCCGATGAAGCTGATTTTCATGACGCTCTCCTTCGAGCTGACTTACACGTGCGCCCCGTCGGTCTCATGCGCACCTCTACTGTGGCGCATTTCTCCGCGGGGCGCATAGTGTGCGTATCCGCTCATCGAAACGAACGCATCACGCTCAAAAGTGCATGCCTACTTGCAGGTGCAGCGGTCCTGTGGCGCGACTCCAGCGAGCGCCTGTTCGACGTGCTCGCCGCAGCCTTCCCACGTTGCCTTGCCGCAGTCGTTGCAGGTGACCTTCTTACACATGGTGTTCTCTCTTTCCTTATTTCTTGTGTGTTGATTACAGGATGCCGAGCGCGCGTTGCCCCGCACTCCAGGTGAGCCAGCCGCCGTCGAGGTTCGCGACGTTGATGCCGTGCGCGCGCATGATTTGCGTGGCGGTGTGACCGCGTTGTCCGACTTGGCAGTGCACGATGACACGCTTGCCTGCGAAGTCGCTCGCGTGATCGGCGAGGTGCTCGCGCAGATCATCTACCGGAATGCACACGGACCCAGGAATCGCACCGACTTCGTTCTCTCGTTCGGTGCGCACGTCGACCAACATCGCGCCGGCGGCGAGTTCACTTTCAAGCTCGTGCCACTGCACGGTCGCCGTGTTACCGGCCAGAACGTTGTCACCGACGTAACCGACCTGATTGATTGCGTCTTTCGCCGAACCGAACTGGGGTGCGTAGGCGAGTTCGAGGTTCATGAGGTCGCGCACGGTGAGACCCGCATAAATGGCCGTCGCAATCACGTCAATGCGCTTGTCGGCACCGTCACGACCGACTGCCTGGGCACCGAGGAGCTTGCCGGACTCGGGATCAAACAACACCTTGATGTCAATCCGGTGCGACCCCGGGTAGTACCCGGCGTGTGACGCCGGATGCACGTGCACAATGCTGTGGGCAATGCCGTTGGCGATGGCCGATTTCTCGGTCAACCCCGTGAAGGCGGCAACCATGCCGAATGCCCCGATGATTCCCGTGCCGAGAGCCGGGCGCGCGGATGCCCCGTCACCCGCCACGACGTCTGCGACGAGTCGGCCGTGGCGGTTCGCGAGGTTGGCAAGCCAGATCGCCTGGCCCTCACCCGTGAGCAGACCGGTCTTCTCAGCGGCGTCGCCGACGGCAAAGATGTGTGGGTCGCTGGTGCGCTGTTGTTCATCAACCCAAATCGCACCGGAATCACCAATGCGCAAATCAGATTCAACGGCGAGCGAATGATCGGGAACAACACCAACCGACGACACGACGATGTCCGCTGGCAACACGGCGCCGGTTGACAACGTGACCGTGCGGTCGTCGATGCGCGTTGCCGTCGCGTTCAATTCGAGGCGGATGCCCTGCTCGACCAGATGCGCCTGGAACGGCTCGATCATCTCCACGTCAAACTGCGGCAGCACGGTTGACCCGGACTGAACGAGCGTGACATCGAGTCCGCGCTCCCGCAGGTTCTCGGCAAGCTCAACTCCAATGAACCCGGCACCCAGAATGACGACCGATTTTGCGTCGAGTTTCTGCGCCGCGACCTTGATGTCCACGGCGTCGGGAACGTCGCGAAGGTGGTGCGCGCGCTCGATGCCGGGGATGTCGAGCGCGCGCGGTTTCGCTCCCGTCGACAAAACCAGGTCGTCGTAGGTGTCGGTCGTCGTTTCGCCCGTCACGAGGTTCTGAACCGTGACAGTCTTCGTGGCCGGATCGATTGCGGTCACGCGCGAGTTGACCTGCACGTTAATGCGGAATCGGCTCCACAGCGACTCGGGCGTCTGCAGAAGAAGTGCCTCGCGCTTGCCGATCACTCCACCCACAAAGAACGGCAAGCCGCAGTTCGCGAACGATACGTACGGGCCCTGCTCGTAGACCGTGATGTCGGCACTCTCGTTAAGACGGCGTGCGCGGGTGGCCGCGGACATTCCTCCGGCGACGCCACCGACGATGACAAGTTTCATTGGTTTACTTTCGATGGATACGCACGCTTACGCGAGCGACATAAAGGCTTTTTCGAGCGCAGCGCGGTTTGCGCCGTCACGAGGTTCGTCGGAACAGTGGGCCATGCCCGTCGCAACGATCTCGAATCCCGCACGGCTGAGCGCGGTATTCGCCGCCGCAAGCTGTGTGAGAAGTTCGGTGCAGTCGCGACCCTCGTCGATCATTCGCACGATGCCGCCAATTTGACCCTGCACGCGCACGAGACGATCTCGGGCGCTCTTGAGTTCTTGCGCGTCAATAATCATGGGTTAAGCATACCCCTAGGGGTATCTATTGTTGGCGTGCAGTCCCAACAATGTTGAGACATTCACCTAGACTGTCGTTCGCTTCACTGCAGGAAAAGGACCCCCGATGAAGAAGCTCGTCTCCAGCGCAATTGTCGCTCTCACGGTGTGCGCTGGTTCGTTACTCGCCATCGAACCCGCTGCTGCCATCACGCCCGCCGATGTCGTTTCATCGGCATCAACAACGGTCAGCGGGAACTGCCACGGCGGCCAAACGGCAAACGTGTACACGAACTATGTGCTCTTCGATGCCGACACGTTCACCCTTTCGTTGACCAATTGCAATTCCCACTACGCCTTGCCAAACACGTGGATGTACGGGTCCGACTACACAAAGGTCAACGCGGGCAACGGCGGCACCGGTGTTCGAAACCCAAACACGTATGCGCTCGGAAACGACCAGCAGTGCCTTCAGCAGAACGCCACAAATTCGTGGGGATCAGTGCCCTACGGCTTTTCTGGATTTACGGCAACAATGTCAGACGCGGTCACATCCGCGACCGGTGCCCAGTATGTATTCGTGTATGACATGGACCCCGTATGCGGGAGTGGGAGCTACTGGCATAACAAGCAACTGGTCTACTCGCTGTACCCGGTTACTCCGACCGTCACCGCGGCCTTTGGGTCGGCGGCCGTGGGCGTCAACACGCAAACCGTGATGACCGTGACGCTGACGAATTCTCAGCGATACCGCGTGGGTGTGCGCGGAAACTATTCGGGTCTCGGCTTCGACATTGCGCTGCCCTCAGACGCGAATCTCGACACGGGTGCTGCAGGTGGTACCTGTGGAGGAACGGTGACAGCAACCACTCCGAGCGGTGTGAACACAATGCACTACACGGGTGGCGCCCTCAACAACCTCACCGACTCGTGCACCGTCACCGTGCCAATCGCGTTCTCGTCGGCAGGATCAAAAGTTCTGACGGACACCAGTCTGACTTCGACGGCCAGCAACAGGGGCGCGCTCATCAATGACCTGTCGGCGAGCGTGACGGTAACGTCCGGGCCCACGCTTTCTCCGGCAACTCAGTCGCCGACGTTCCAAGCACGTGTCGGAACCAACACGTCAACGGCTTTGTCGCCGACGGGATTCTCAGGAACGGTTGCGTATTCGATTTCGCCGGCTCTTCCCGACGGTCTGACCCTCGACACCACAACCGGCGTGATTAGTGGTACGCCGACGCTTCCACAGAACGCCATCGAGTACACGATTACGGGTACAGACGGAACCGACTCGGCAACGGCGACCGTGACGCTCGCCATCGCAACTGCCCCGCCCGCGCTCTACCCCGGCACGCAAACGCTGGAGGCGCACGTAGGCGAGGCTTTGTCGCCGTCCACGGCGATCGATACAAGCGCGATGACGTGTGTTGTTCCCATGACTATCTCGCCGGATCTGCCGACGGGATTGTCGTTTGACGCCACGACGGGTGTGATTAGCGGCACCCCCGCCGGCGCCTCGTCCGCGACCGATTACACGATTACCTACGACTGCAGTGGCTCTGGGGGCAACGTCTACACGTCGACGGTGTCACTCACAGTGACTGCGGCTCCGTCACCCCTTCCGGACATCAACAGCTTGGTCAACACCGGTTTGTCAATTCTCGGCCCAATAGGTGTCTTCGGTCTGCTGCTCGCAATGGGCGCTCCGTTCTTCTTCGTGAGTGAGCGGTTCCGTCACGTACGTGCGACGGGAGCTGTGATTTTGCACAGGTCCACGCACCTCACGATTTCGTCGCCCGCCCGATTCTTTGATCGGTTGCGTCGCAAGCACTGACGCCAAGACGGAGAAGAACCCCGTGCTAGAGAGCCCGGGGTTCTTCTCATTGCGAGACTGCTAGTCAGCGGTGTTGGACTCGGCCGCCTGCGCCTCCGCCATCTTGCGACGCACGTCGTCCATGTCGAGTCCCTTAATCTGACCAATCAAGTCTTCGAGAGCCGGCGCGGGCAACGCGCCCGGCTGCGAGAACACGAGGATCTGCTCGCGGAACGCCATCAGTGTCGGAATGGATGAGATACCCGCGGCTCCGGCGAGCGTTTGTTCCGCATCCGTGTCGACTTTTGCGAACACGATGTCGGGGTGCTTCTCGGATGCGTCGGTGAACACCGGCGCAAAGTTGCGACACGGACCACACCACGCCGCCCAGAAATCAACGAGCACAATGTCGTTTCCCATCACGGTCTCATCAAAGTTGACCGCGCCAATATCAATCGTTGCCATGTAAAAAGACTACGTATCTTGACGAGAAATAATTCCCGTTGGCGTCTCGCCTTGGTCGTAGACCGAGTCGGGGCTACCGATGATGAGCGGGTCGGGCGTGCCGAGAATGCTCGAATTCTTGCCCGGGTAATCGAACTGGGTGAGCACCCAGCGCAACACTTCAATTCGAGCGCGCTTCTTGTCGTTCGACTTGACGACCGTCCAGGGTGCGACCTTTGTGTCGGTGAACTGGAACATAGCTTCTTTTGCCTGCGTGTAGTCGTTCCACTTGTCGAGGCTCGCGATATCGGTGGGCGAGAGCTTCCAGCGCTTCACCGGGTCCGTGCGACGCTCGAGAAAACGACGACGCTGTTCGGCTTCACCTACCGAGAACCAGAACTTGATGAGGTGGATGCCCGACTCCACTAGCATCTGTTCGAACTGTGGCGTCGACCTCACGAATTCGCGATACTCGGCTGGAGTGCAGTATCCCATCACGCGCTCGACGCCGGCACGGTTGTACCAGGAGCGGTCAAAGAACACGATTTCGCCCGCGGCCGGCAGGTGCTCGACGTAGCGCTGGAAGTACCACTGCGACCGCTCACGTTCGGTCGGCTTCTCGAGCGCGACGGTTCGCGCGCCACGAGGGTTGAGGTGCTCCATGAAGCGCTTGATCGTGCCACCCTTGCCCGCGGCATCCCGACCCTCAAAAACAATGACGATGCGCTCGCCCGATTCCTTGACCCACGCCTGCAGTTTCAGGAGTTCGAGCTGCATGCTGCGCTTGAGAAACTCGTACTCTTTGCGCGTCATCTTTTCGTCGTAGGGGTAGCCCTGCCGCCACGAATCATCCTCGTCAAAAATCTTCGGGGCATCGTCGTCGAGCAAGTCCTCCAGACTGATGTTGTCTTTGAGGTGGGGCTCCGTGGAGTCCCCCTGCGACGGGCCAGCGTTCATCCCACCAGAATAGAACCATGCACCCACTCGCGCACCGCTCGACCTTGACTGGCCCCGGCCGCCTCGCACTGATTGCCGCGTTCGGCATGGGTGCAGTGATCACACTGACCGGATGCGCGGAAACGACCACCGGCACCGTCGCGCCCAACGCGGGCAGTGAGATCATGACCACCGCCGAGCCTCTGGCTGGCACCTGTGCAGGTGTCGAGATCACCGTCGACTTCGGCATCTTGGGCGGCGACCCAATTGATGACTGTGTCGACATTGAAAGCACGACATCTGCCGTTGATGTTCTTTCGGCAGCCGGCGTCAGCGTTGCCGGAACTGTCGAGTACGGCAACGCCGTGTTGTGCAGAGTCAATGACCTCCCCAACGCCACGACCCCAATTCGAGTGGAAGGTCACGAACCGTACATCGAAACGTGCGAGTCGATGCCACCCGAGTTCGCCTATTGGGACATCTGGTTGAAGCAGGGCACGGGCGACTGGGCCTACGCGATGGTCGGCGAGAACGAGATCACCGTGTCACCTGGGGACGCCATCGGACTCGTGTTTAACACGGGCACATCGACACCTGCGCCGCAGTAACCCCTCGACCTGCGCAGCAAATGACATGAGATTGCGAATCCTGAGACCGGTGCGGTCGTGGCGACGCGCATCCACGCCGTTGATTGTGTCGGTCGGGTTCGCTCTCGTGTTCATCGCGTTGCGCCTGGCATATCGGGTGGTTTTCGGAGGCTGGCCCGAACCCAGCGCGTGGGGCGATGTTGTGCAGTCGGTTGCGCGCAAGTCGCTCCCGTTCGTCAGCGTCATCCTTGCCTTCGGTGTGCTGAACACCGTCGTGGATCTGCGAGCGGCCTTGGCCCGGTGGGGTGGCCGTGGTCCGCTAAGAAATCTGCGCACGGCAATCGTTATTGCGTTGTCGAGCTACGCGGCACTGCTGTTATCCGTGCGGCGCGTGAATGAATCGAGACGGATGCGCGGCGACCGGTCACTCAGTTCGCTCGTCATGCCCGTGCTCGAGCGGTCGCTCGAACGCGGGGTCACTCTCGGGGCGGCGCTGGAACAACGAGGTTTCGGGTCACGCGAAACGACATACGGGATGTGTGACGCACCCGTCGTTGCACGAGACCTTCGCGTCGGATTCGGCTCGCCAGACACACCCGCGTGGTCGGTTGCGGTCGGCAATCTGACAATCGCGCACGGTTCATGCGTACTGGTCACTGGGCCGACAGGTTCGGGCAAGACCGCATTTCTGCGTGCGCTGACTGGTCGCCTGCAACACTCTGCCGGCGGTTGGCAAACGGGCGTGCTCGAAGTCGGCGGACTGGACCGGCGAGGAGCGTTGCCGAACGAGACGGCAAGTTTCGTTTCTCTCGTCGAACAGAACGTGCGTGACGGATTCGTCGCCTCGACGGTGTTCGACGAACTCGCTTTCGGGTTACAGGTCACGAAAACCAACGCGCTCGAGATTGAATCGCGCGTCGGTGATGTCGCCGACCGGTTCGGTGTCACGCATCTGCTTGACCGCACGACGGACGAGCTTTCGGCGGGCGAAGCGAGCCTCGTCGCCATTGCGGCGGCACTCATAACTCGGCCATCGATCCTGTTGCTCGATGAGCCCATCGCCGACCTCGATGACGTTGCGTCGGCGCGCGTCATCGAGCTGTTGCGACAACTTCGCACGACGACCGGCATCACGATGATCATCGCTGAGCACCGGTGGCATGCCCTCACCAATCTTGCAAATGTGCGGCTCGACCTCGGTGTGGGTGAACCGATTGCCGACGGGCCGAATGACGGGCCTAAAGTCCGCCCGGTAACGGCCCGCATCACGCCGTTACTCGCCCCGAACGGCGCGGGCAAGACGACGTGGCTGAACGCCTTTGCCAAGGCGAACACGGCCCATGTGCGACTTGTTTCCGAAGATCCGTCGATTCTCTTCTCGCGCGAAACCGTCGCGGCGGAGTGCACCCACAATGACCAACTTGCCCGAGTTGCACCCGGAACCACTCGCGCACTCGCCGAGCGTCTCGTTGCGACCATGGTGATGGATGCACATCCGCGCGATCTCTCCACCGGCCAGCGCCTCGCCCTCGCGTGCGCACTTCAGGTTGCGGCCGCCCCTGACCTGCTCCTGCTGGACGAGCCGACCCGCGGACTCGATGAGTCGGCCCGCGCGCAACTTGCCCTCATGTTGACCGAGCTCTCGGCGACGGGCACGGCCGTGATCTTCGCCACTCACGACCGCGAGTTTGCCGAGCTGTTCTCACGATCGGAGGTCATTTCGTGAGCGGGGTCAGGAGTGGGGCCCTGAGCACTTTCGTCACACGTGTGGTCCTCGTTGGCGTGAGCCTGATCGCACTCGGCGCATTCGCGTGGCCGTTCGTGAGCGCATCCATCTTCATGTTCGCCGTTGTGCCGGTATTGCTCGTCATTGCCGCTCTGACACTCGACAGCTCGATTCGCACAGGAACAACGGTCGCGATGCTCGGCGTGCTCACCGCAGTGGCGACCGCGCTGCGCCTGATGAGCACCGGCTTCGGCGGCTTTGAACTCGTGTTTACGATTGTCATTCTCAGCGGTGCTGCGTATGGCGCGCGGTTCGGATTCTTGCTCGGCGTCACGACGATTCTCGCGTCATCACTGTTGTGGGGCGGGGTCGGTCCGTGGACCGCATTCCAAGCGTTCGCGCTCGGCTGGGTCGGGGCTGGCGCTGGATTTGTTTCGCGGGTGAACCGTCGCATCCCGGCGCTCGCAATCTATGGAGCGATTTCGTCGTACCTGTTCGGCGCGTTGATGAACCTGTGGTTCTGGCCCATCGCCGTGGGCCCGGAGACCGACATCTCCTATGTCTCGGGCGCACCACTTGCTGAGAACGCCACTCGATTCCTGGGCTACACGCTCGTCACGTCGACTCTGACGTGGGACACCGTGCGGGGCATCACGACCGTCGTCGGCATCGTTGCGACAGGTGCGATGGTGCTACGCGCACTCAATCGCGCGCCGATTTCACGAGCAACGACTAAACCGAGAAGTACTTCGCCTCAGGGTGATGGAACACAAACGCGTCAGTCGACTGTTCGGGATGTAACTGCAACTCTTCCGAAAGATCGACGCCAATCCGCTCAGGTTTGAGTAACTCGACCACCTTGCGGCGGTCTTCCATGTCGGGGCACGCCGGGTAGCCGAGTGAGAAGCGGGCTCCGCGGTAGTCGAGCTTGAACATCCCCGCGATGTCGGCCGGGTCTTCGGCGCCGAAGCCCAATTCAGCGCGGATGCGCGAATGCCAGTATTCGGCGAGCGCTTCGGTGAGCTGCATAGTGAGTCCGTTGAGTTCCATGTAGTCGCGGTACTCGTTCGCCGCGAACATCTTCGCGGTAACCTCGTCAACCTTGGCTCCGGCAGTAGCCAACTGCACGGCAACGACATCGACGCATTGACCCGGCGCAGAGCCGTCACCAAAGGCGGGCTTCGGGTGCACGAAGTCGGCCAGGCACAGGTGTCGGTCGCGACGCTGACGCGGGAACGTGAAGCGCAGACGCTCGGCACCGAGCGCGCCACCCGAACCGCCGTCGGGAGCGAGCAAGCCGGAAGTCCCATAGACGCCGGACGGGTCATCCGCATGGTGACCGATGACAACTTGATCGCCGTCGCTCCACGCCGGGAAGAAACCGTACACGACGGCCGGGTCGAGCATGCCTTCAGCCAGGATGCGGTCCATCCAGTAGCGCAGACGCGGGCGACCCTCGGTCTCGACGAGCTGCTCGTTTGTCGCGCCGCCCTCGTAGCGGCCGGGCATCAATCCCCACTGGCCCAT
>CAZYYL010000019.1:0-12965 GCA_964651425.1 uncultured Microbacteriaceae bacterium
CGATGACCGGGTGGCGTTTGGGGTGGATGGTCGGACCCGCCGACGCGATGAAAGCAGCTGCCAACCTCCAGTCGCACCTCTCCTCAAACGTCTCGAACATCTCACAGCGCGCAGCTCTCGCCGCCCTCACCGGCCCGCAGGAATGCGTGTCCGAAATGCGCGAAGCGTTCGACCGCCGTCGCAAGTTGATCGTGGCGGAGCTGAACAAGATTCCCGGCTTCGTCACGCCGACTCCGAAGGGTGCCTTTTATGTGTATCCCGACGTCACCGCACTCCTCGGCAATACTTACGGCGGCGTCACGCCGACCACGTCGCTCGAGTTGGCCGACCTGATTCTCGACCAGGCTGAGGTCGCCGCCGTTCCGGGTGAGGCATTCGGCCCGAGCGGATACCTGCGCTTCAGCTACGCGCTTGGCGACGAGCCGCTGCTCGAAGGCATGCACCGCATGCAGAAGCTTTTTAGCTAGCTGTCTCAGTCGGTCGACCGCACGAGCGATCGACCTAGAGCTCGACGCCGATACAGACCGGTTCGGGTTGCAACAGCACACCGAACTGCGACTGCACCATCGAGCGCACGTAACGCGCGAGACCGGCGACCTCTTCACTCGTCGCGCCACCACGATTGGTGAGCGCGAGCGTGTGCTTGCTTGAGACAGCGGCACGTGAACCCGCGATGCAGAACCCGCGTGGCACTCCGGCATGCTCGATCAGCCACGCGGCGCTGAGTTTGACGAGCCCGGGCCCGGCGAGTGGCGGCACTTCGGCCCCAATCTCGAGGACGCGCAGACTCGCTTCTTCGCCAACCGGGAATCGTGGCGCATCCGCTGGCAAAGATCGAGCAAAGTTTTCGGTCACAATCGGGTTCACGAAGAATGAACCGGCGCTGCGCGAGTCGGCGTCCGCGGGGTCGAGCACCATGCCCTTCGAACGACGCAACGCGAGCACGGCGTCGCGCACCTCGGCGAGCGCAACCTGAGAATCCATGTCGACGCTGAGCGCCGACGCGAGCTGGTTGAACGCGACTGGTCGCGAAAGACGATCGGCGCGCGCATTCACCAGCTCAAATTCGACACTGAGCACCACGGCCTCGAGTCCGTGCTTGAACACCGAATCGCGGTAGCCGAATTCGAGCTCGTCACGAGTCAGGTGACGCATTTCGCCGCTGACCAGGTCGAGGATGTCCACGCCGACGATGACCGAACTGACCTCTTGCCCGTATGCGCCGATGTTCTGAATCGGGGCAGCTCCCACACTTCCGGGAATACCCGACAGCGCTTCCACGCCCGCGAATCCTTGATCGATCGACCACGCGACGAAGGAGTCCCAGTTTTCACCGGCCGCAACGCGGACGCGCACGACTCCGGTTCCGTCGATCGACGAGTCGATTCCGGTCGTACGCATGGCGATGACTCGCCCGTCGAAGCCCTCATCGCCGACGAACAAATTCGAGCCGCCACCGAGGATGATGAGCGGGGTGCCGTCTGAGCGAGCGTCAAGAGCGGAAGTTACCGCTTCGGCGGCCGTGTGTGCCTCAACCAATTCGGCGATGGGTCCGCCGACGCCGAGCGTGGTGAGTTGTGCGAAATCCATGACGCTAAGAGAGTCGAACGCGCACCTGGGCTTTGCCCAACACGGTGTCGCCGTTGTACGTGACCGTCAGGTCAACGCGGGCCTCGCCGGCCTCCGTGTCTACGACGGCCACCTTGCCCGAGACCGAGACGTCGGCGCCGTTGGTCGGGTCAACGAGCACGGGACGAGTAAAGCGAGTCTGGTAGTCAACGACACGACCAGGGTCGCCTGCCCAGTTGACCGTGGTCTGCACGGCAACGCCCATGGTCAACATTCCGTGCGCGAGAACGCCGGGAAGTCCGACCGAGGTCGCGATGTCGTCACGATAGTGGATTGGGTTGAAGTCTCCCGAAGCGCCCGCGTACCGCACGAGCGTGTCACGAGTGAAGTGGTAGTCGGCCGAGGGAATCTCGTCGCCGACTGCGATGGAATCCAGCGTGGGGGCCATTATTCGTCTCCTCGCACAACGAGCGTGGACGTCGCCGTAACGACGTGCGCACCGGTCTGGTCCGTGATTTCTGAGACCGCGGTAATCATGGTGTGACCGCCGAGGCTCTTGATCGCCGAAACGGTCAACTGCGCCGTGAGCTCGTCGCCGGCAACAATCGGGCGCGTATAGGTGAAGCGCTGGTCGCCGTGCACGATGCGGCTGAAGTCGATGCCGGCATCCCGTTCGGCGAGCAACTGCGCGAGCGTCTTTTCTTGGACGACAATCGGGAACGTCGGTGGAGCAACGAGGTCGGCATAACCCGCCGCCTGTGCCGCCGAGACGTCGAAGTTGATCGGGTTCGTCGCAAGCACAGCGCGCGCGAATTCACGGATCTTTTCGCGACCCACAAGATAAGCATCAGCCGGCGCAAGGGTGCGGCCTTCGAGAGCGGGATTTACAGCCATGGCAGTCAGCCTATTCGACATCGCCTTTTTCAAGCCCCGTAGACCTGAGCACGGGCGCCGAGCGGTCGCCCACATATGCGTCGGTGCCCTCGCATGGAATCTCAATACGCAACTCGATGCCCTGTTTCTGAGGAGGGAGCCGCAACGATACGGACACGGAGTAGGCGAGCTTGATGCCGAGCCCCGGCTTGCGATCCCGAGGCATCGGGAGTCCGTCGTTGTAAAGCGAGATGTCCATGGTTCCCCGACTCGATGGGCGCATCCACATCTTCGCGTTACGCGCCTTACCGTGCTTGACGGCGTTGACCATGAACTCGTGAACCAGGTCCATGATGACGCGTCGCGCATCCCGATCGTCATTCACAATCGCAAGAGTCTGGTCATCAACGTCAAGCGAAATGTTGAGCACACCTGCCCAGCGTTCGCTCTCGTCGGCGAGTGCGTCTTCCAGGCGCGGAGTTGATCCCGCCACCGGGTTATTCAGGGCTTCGAGAACCGACGTGCGCACGGCGGCAATGTCGAGCGTGACGTCAATGCCCGCTTCGAGATCGCGCTGCATTTTGAACGCGGTTGCAACAAGTACGCCCTGAACTTCATTGTGCAGGATGCGCGACAACTCTTTCTGGTCGGTCCAGAGTCGCGCATTCACACGCGCAACCGCCCACTCAAGTCGGCGGTTCACCGACTCGACGTCAGCAATGACGTCGGCGTAACCCTGCCGCACTCCGGCCATGGTGGCGAGGTACCACAGGATGAGCGAGCCCATGACGGTGGCATACGCGACGAACACAATCAGTGTCTCGGGCGGCAGCACGTTGACGACGCCGACGGCGAGAGCAACCGGTGCACAAATCAGTACGTAGACGACTTCGAGAATCACAAAGCGCAACGCAAACGGCAGCTTGCGCACGGTGCCCGTCAGCACACGGTCGGCCAGAGTGATCACACCAAACGAGTACGTGAGCAGAACGACAAGGCCGACAACGCCGAGTCCATACGGTGCCCGCGTCACGGCCGCGCCGAGCGCCAACATTCCGCCAACGACGATTGTTGCGCCCGCACGGAACGGCCTCGTCGTTGATGCAAGGTCAATCACGTGCCAGAAGTGCAGCCTGGTTCGAACTTGTTCCGGTTGGATGCCCGAAAACGTGCCCTGGCGATACATCAACTTGTGGCTCAGGGGCCGCACGACGTCATCGGACACATCGAGAAGCGCGCGAATAGTGGATGCGCTCGGAATGACAGCGCCCGTCGAACCCAGGGACTTCTTGAGAGCCGATCGAATTGCATCCTTGGCCGATTTCACGATTTCGCGGCGGGCCACGTTGGCGTCGATTTCGGAGCGGGCGAGCGTTGTCTGCAATAACGCCGTGCGCGTTCTCAACTCGGCGACGGTCGTTCGAAAGTTGTACGCCTGATTGATGGCGAGTGAGGCAACAGCATAAATCGTGCCCCCAGTCAGGCCAGCGGTCAGTAGCTGAGTCGTCCAGTCAACACTCGTGACGAGTCCGCGCGACAACGCCTGCGTCTCGACGACAAACGTGCGCATAAGTTCGGTCAGGATGTACACGCCGAAGACGGCCCATGGGCGCCACGCACCGGTGACAAAACGCGCGGGTGCGCCGGCAGTCGCAAACGTGCCGAGGGCCACGACGAATGCCTGGGCCGCAACGATGATCCAGTCCTCGTTGTAGTGGTGCAAGTTCTGCGTATCCGCAAACGCGGTGCCCAACGAGAGCAACAGAAGCCCGGGCAGAACGACGACGAACGAAAACGCCTGCGGACCGGCGACCTGACCAATGTCAGTGCGCGTATTCGCGAGGGTCCGCCCGATCATGTGTAACAGGCTATCTAAGAGGGCAAAACCCCGACCAGAGTGGTCGGGGTTTTGGGTTGCTTGCGAACCGAAATCAGATTATTCGCGAAGCGAGGTGTTAGCCGATTACTGGCAGCTGTCGCACTGCAGCATGTCCATCGGGTCGACGGGCACGGCGTAACCACCAACGGTGTCGTTACCTTCGAACTCCATGGTCGCCTCCTTCATTTATCTAAATCTGTGTCGAGACATTTGAGTCTCTTCCGCAGTTGCGGTGGAATCCCACTATATAACCGGAATCACACGAATGTCATTCCACTACATGTTGTGTCACTTTCGGCGTGTCGCCGGTAAGGCTAGGCTCGATTTTCACCATGACTTCACTACCTCCCGGCCGCATGCATACACTCGACGTCGACACCCTGAAACTGCGCGAAGAGATCTTTGATTACGCGCGTCGACGCATGAACTACGAGCCCGCGCCCTTGGACGCTCCGAAGTCTCCCGACGAGTTGCGCGCCCTCGTTCCGCCAACGGTGACCGAAGACGGCATCGGCGGACTGACCGCCCTGAAGCTCTTTGAAGAGGTGCTCGCGCCGTCGTGTATTTCGGTCGACAATCCTGGATTCCTATCGTTCATCCCGGCAGCGCCCACGGAGGCCGCCACGCTCTTTGACTTGATCGTCTCGGCGTCGAGCATCTATGGCGGTTCGTGGGCTGAAGGCGCAGGAGCCGTCTACGCCGAAAACGAAGTCCTGCGCTGGCTCGCTAGCGAAGCAGGTCTTCCCGAAGGCGCCGGTGGCGTCTTCGTTCAAGGTGGCACGCTCGGCAATCTTTCCGCGCTCGTGGCCGCACGCCACACCGCCAAAGTGACCCGGGAACGCAACGGGCAACCGATGCCGCGCCGCTGGGCTTTCGTCTGCAGCGCCGAAGCACACTCGAGCCTCAAGGCTGCGGCGCGCGTGATGGATGTGGAGATTATCCCCGTGCCGATCAACCCCACTGGCAAGGTGCACGGCGACGAGGTCGAGGCTGCGGTCACCGACTGGGACGGCGTCTTTGCCGTTGTCGCTACCGGCGGAACAACAAACTTCGGCATCGTGGATCACCTTCGTTCAATTGGTGAGGTCGCGCACAAGCACGGCGCATGGTTCCACGTCGATGGGGCGTACGGCCTCGCCGGCATGCTCGCGCCTTCGTCGCGACCCCTGTTTGACGGCATCGAGCTCGCCGATTCGTTCATCGTCGACCCGCACAAGTGGTTGTTTGCTCCGTTCGACGCGTGTGCGCTCATTTACCGAGACCCGCTTCTGGCCAAGGCCGCTCACACGCAGCACGCAGAGTATCTCGACGTGTTGACAGAGACGGGCGATTGGAATCCCAGCGACTACGCGTACCACTTGTCTCGTCGACCCCGCGGTTTGCCGATGTGGTTTTCACTCGCGACGCACGGTGTTGGCGCGTATCGAGAAGCTATTGACGGAACGGTTCAACTCGCTCGCCGCATCGCCGAGGAAATCACCCGTCGGCCAGGTTTCGCCCTCGTGCGCGAACCAGAATTGTCGAACGTGGTCTTTACCCGTGACGGATGGTCCGCGACCGACTACGCCAGCTGGTCCGATGACCTGCTGCGCCGAGACATCGCGTTTGTCGTGGCCAGCTCGCACCAGGGCCAGCCCAACACGCGGTTCTCGATCGTGAACCCGCAAACCACGTACGAAGCTCTGGTGGAGATTCTCGACACGATGGAAAATGATTAGCATGCCTCGCCCGTCAACACCCGCCTGGCGCATGCCCGCCGAATGGGAAAAACACGAACGCACCTGGATGGCCTGGCCATCGAGCGGTTACACGCTCGGTGAGACCGAAGACGAGCAAAACGAAGCACGCAATGCTTGGGCAAGTGTCGCCAACGCGATCATCCGTTTTGAGCCCGTCACGATGGTCGTTGATCCGAGCGATGTCGCCGTCGCTCGCGAATGGCTTGACCCCAAGGTCACGATCGTCGCGGCTCCGCTCAATGATGCGTGGATGCGCGACATCGGTCCGACCTTTGTTCGCTCCACCGAAGACGGTTCCGTCGCCGCTGTCGACTGGGTATTCAACGGTTGGGGCGCGCAGTCGTGGTCGCAATTCGACAAAGACGCCGCCATCGCGAAGTTCGTCGCCAAGAAAGCCGGCGTGCCCGTGGTCAAGTCTGCACTCGTGAACGAGGGTGGCGGTATTCACACCGACGGCAAGAACACACTTCTCGTCACCGAGACGGTGCAGCTCGACCCGAACCGAAATCCCGGTTGGGACTGCGACACGGTCGATGAGGAGTTCCGTCGCACGCTCGGCATGAAAGACGTTGTCTGGTTCGCCCGGGGACTCACCCGTGACTACGAAGAATTCGGAACGCGTGGGCACATCGACATCGTCGCCTGTTTCGCCGACGCGAACACCGTGCTGTTCCACGATCAGCGAAACGTCGAACATCCCGATTACTGGATCAGCCAGGAAGCGCGACGCGTGTTGAAGACGCTCGCCCGCAATCGCGCCAAGGCAAAGCCCAACGCACCGAAACTCAAAGTCGTCTCAGTGCCCGCCCCGGACGAACTCGAAGACGATCACGGTTGGAACGACTACAGCTACATCAACCACTACGTGTGTAATGGCGCCGTGATTCTCTGCGCTTTCGACGACCCGGGCGACGCCCGCGCCAAGCGCGTGCTGCAACGCGTCTACCCGGGACGTGAAATCGTGCTGGTGGATGCGCGAGCGATCTTCGAGCGCGGCGGCGGGATCCACTGCATCACTCAACAGCAGCCCGTGCCAAAACCGAAGCGCGTACGTGCCGAGTAACGGCCCGCGGAAAAACTAGGCGGCGGGAATCGTCGTGGTGTCGATGACGAATCGGAACGTCACGTCACCCGCGACCACGCGCTTGAACGCTTCGTTGATGTAATCGGCATCAATGAGTTCGACGTCAGCAACAATGTTGTGCTTGCCGGCGAAGTCGAGCATGTCCTGAAGCTCTTGCAGACCACCGATGTTCGAACCGGCGAGACGGCGGCGCTTCATGATGAGCAGCCCGGCGTCAACGGGGTGGCCGTTGAGAGGTTCCACCGCACCGACGAGCACCAGAGTGCCATCAGCTTTGAGCAGCTTGAGGTACGGGTTCACGTCGTGAGTGCTCGGCACGGTCGACACGATGAGGTCAAATGTTTCGCGAGCGTTAGCCATGGCATCCGCATCCGTCGAAATGATGACTTCGTCAGCACCAAGGCCCTTGATCATGTCGACCTTCTCGAGGCTGGTCGTGAAACCGACCGTCTCGGCGCCGAGGGCGTGAGAGAACTTCACACCGAGGTGGCCCAGTCCACCGACACCGACGATGCCGACGCGCTTACCGGGGCCGGCACCCCACGTCTTGAGCGGGGAGTAGGTCGTGATGCCGGCACAGAGCAGCGGCGCGGCACCTGCAGGGTCGAGGTTCTCGGGAACGCGCATGACGGCCTTCTCGGTAATCACGATTGACTGCGAGTATCCGCCGTGCGTGGTCTGGCCTTCGAAGTCGGGGTCGGGTGTGCCGTAGGTCCAGATGGGGCCACTTGCGCAGTGCTGCTCGCGTCCTTCTTTACACGCGGTGCACTCGCCACATGAGTCGACGAACACACCAACACCGACGAGGTCACCGACTTTGAATTTCGTGACGGATGCGCCAACTTCGGCAACGCGTCCGATGACCTCGTGGCCCGGCACAACCGGGAAACTCTGGGGTCCCCAGTCGCCCTTGACGGTGTGGATGTCCGAGTGGCAGATGCCCTCGTGGGTCACATCGATACGCACATCATTCGCGCGCACGTCACGACGAAGAATCGTCATCGGTCGAAGATTGGACGTGGTGTCGAATGCGGCATAGGCGCGGGTTTCGTAGCTCATGTCCTTAGTGTACGAAAGGTCGCCGGTCATGGCGACCAGCGACCTTTCGTAACGAGACTGTGACTGCTTACGCGTCGTGATGTTCGTCGCGACGCAGGGTTTCGTCGGTGCGACGAAGAATGCTTATGAGGCGATCACGGCTACCCGCAAACTTCAGGCTGCCCTTGGTCGAGAACGACGCATAGGCAACCAGGAACAGCCCGGTCGCAAAAACCGCACCGAGGATGATGTTCGCCATCGAGAGTCCGGTTTCAGCCAAGGCCGGCGATGGGGGTGCCCAACGAAGAATGACGATGCCATCATTACCCGCTGCCGGACCAGTGTTCGATGCACCTTCACCGGGGGTATCGGACAGTGCTCCGGGTGCGAGGTCTGGACTTCCACCCGCGCCATACACGGGCTCTCCAGACACTGCGGGCCAAAGCTCGTCGCCGGCCGCAGCTTCGCTTGCGGTCACACCTGCACCTGCAGCCAGGTCTGATCCATTGCCACCGGCGCCACCGCCGGCACCTGTAAAGTTCACGCCCGTCCAATATGCGAACGAGCCGGCGTTGCCGCCGCCGCTCATGCCACCTTTTTCGGTACCACCGGCCGAATCAAACGTTCCTGAATAACCACCTTCAGCAACGTCCGAGTTGACAACGGAACTTCCTGCCTGGGATGACGAACCATCAGTACCTGCGCCCACCACGATCGTGATTGGGCCACTCGTGTCGACAGATGTGACAAAGACCACGTCTCCACCACCACCTGCATACGACCCGTAGTTGTCAACGTGACCTCCACCAGCTCCGACGATGAGTGCTGTGAGCTTCGTAATGCCAGAGGGCGCGGTGAATGTTGAGTCCGTTGTGAACTGAACCTCACAGATTCCGGGCGAGACCTCAGTAGCAACGGGGTCGGAAGTTCCGCATGAATCCGCGGCGATAGCCGGACTCCCAAAGCTAAGAAAAGGCGTGGCGGTCATGCCAACTGCAGCGAAAAAGGCGACGTTTCGACGTGTCACGACAGGATTCTTCATGCCCGAATCCTAGTCCCACGCAGGAAGTGACGCGAGCTGCGAGCGACTATCTCTGGGCGCGAACTCGGCGACCGCGCATCCCGAAAGCTAAGAGTGCGGCTCCGGGGATCATGAACGCGGCAGCCAACGCGGCGAATGCACCCGTGTTGACGCCCGTTGCAGGCAAAGCGCTCTTCATCGTCCAGCGCAGGATGACGAGACCGTCTTGACCGAAATCACGCGAGCCAGATCCGTCTCCACCCCATCCCGCCTCACCAAAACCGGGATTGACAGGGCTGGTGTCACCACCCTGCCCGTAAATCGGTTCTCCTGCATCAGCAGGCCACATTGAGGCGTCATTGGCCACCCCAGACGCGGTCAGTCCGACACCTCCGATGCCGTCCGAAGCTGTGCCACCAGCGCCCCCGCCGGCGCCCATGTCGCCGAAACTGTAGCTGGATCCGGCATTGCCGTTTCCGCTGCTTCCGCCCTCACCGGCAAACGGACTAATCGAGTGTCCGCTATTACCACCGGCCGCGACGTCAGAATTGACAGACGATTCCCCGCCCTGAGTCACGCTTGCGTCGAGAGCCCCTTGCCCGACCGAAATTGACACAGGCGCCGACGTGTCGACAGACGAGACGTAAACGACATTCCCGCCACCGCCTGTGTATGTCCCGTTGTAGTAATAGGTTGCGCCACCCGCGCCTACGATGACGGCGCTGAGTTTGGCCACCCCGGAAGGGGCAGTGAAGGTGAAGTCACCGGTTTCCACGTATTGCAGTTCACACACGCCGGTGAGGGGTTCCGTCGCTGCGGCGTCGTACTGCGTGCAGTCGTTTGCAGAGGCGAACGCCGGTGTACCGAGTGCGATGAGCGGGGAAGCCACAAGACCGAGGCCCGCGAGAGCAGCGACATTGCGAGTCGTTGTTGAAGTAATAAAAGTAATCGTAATGGACTCAAAGATTAGAGCCCGAACGAAATGCGTGCGGTGAACGTTGCAGAGAGTTCCGCTCGATTGACCTTCCCCATATGGTTGCGAGAGATGCCGGGAACACGAGCAACGTGACTCGGCGACGACTCTCCCAGCTTGTCACGCAGATAGGCGAGCATGGCGGGCACGTCGAGGTCGGACTCCGCTACGAAAACCAACGCAATCTTGGTCAGCCCCTCATTGGTCTCGAGCGGGAAGACGGCTGCGTCGGTGATTCCGCCAAACCCATACACGACGGATTCAATGCGCGCGGGATCCGCCTTCACACCGGCCGCGTTGATGAGTTCGCTCGATCGACCCGCAAGGTAGAGCTCGCGTCCGCGCAGATACCCGGTATCCCCCGGAAAAAGTAGCCGTCGCGAAAGGTGCGAGCCGTGGTGACCGGATCGTTGACGTACCTCTGGGGCTGGTAAGCACGTTTGATGGCGATGTTGCCCGTCTCGCCTTCGGGCACGGGCACTCCGGAGTCATCGACAATCTGCACGTCGACGTCGTCGAGCAACGTGCCGGCAAGGCCGTCAGCGGACCCTACGCCCTCGCGGATCGCAACCGAACCGGCCTCCGAGCTGGCGTATGTCGAGACGAATCGCGCGTTCGTGAATCGGCGGAGCAACTGCTCGACGAGGAAGTCAGGCATGACGCTTCCGGCCGACATGATGGTGGTCACACCGGTGAGGTCAGCGGTTGACGTCTGCGCCGCCGTGAGAAGTTCACCGAGTTGATGGGGGGAGCCCATGATGCAGCGCACCCCAAAGCGGGTGACCTGAGTAAGCGCGTCGGTACCGGAGGTTGATCCTGTGGTCGCGAGCACGAAGGTCTCCGCCGCTTTCACCTGAGCGAAGAAGGTCATGAACGTGAGACCCGTCGACAGACCAAGCAGGCAGAGGTACGGTTCGTCGAGCATCCACTGGTGTCGTCGTTCAAAACTGCGGTCTTCGAGGCACCGAATCGATACGGGAATGGCCTTAGCCGCGCCGGTCGTTCCGCTCGAGAAGTTGAGTCGGCACGTCGCGTCGCCGTTCGGGTATGGCAGTGGGTCGTGGGCTGGCTCGGCTTGGGCGACGCGAGCAAAGAAACCTTCATCGAGGATTATCTGTCGCGAGATCTCGAAATCGTCTCGTGCCTCGACGACGATGAGCCAGTCGAAAATCTTCTCGTCGAGATTGGCCATGCCGGGAGGCACTTCGGCCCCGACGCACGCTTCATGAAAAAGTGCCTCGGCAATGACAAGGTCGATGATGGGCTGCGCAGCGACACCGACCACATCGCCCGAACGAATGCCGCATTCGCGCAGCACGCGCGCGATACGCAGGGCGCTGTCGTACACCTCGGCGAAGCTCAAGTCGGTGCCAATCGTGCTGATGGCGAGACCGCCGGGGTTGCGCGTAGCTGCGTCGTGCAGGTGCACGAATGGATGCATATACGGGTGCACGTGCGGGCGCTCAACCGATGACATCATGGAATGCAGACTACGCCGAGGGGAGCCCGCAATGACCGGAGTCGGTCGCGATTACTGGAGCCAGGCGCATCCACACCCTCTCGCACCCAACGACGATGACGTTGCCACCTATCGTGAATTGATTGCGGATGCGCACACGGTGCTGCTCCTCGGCAACACTCCCGCACTCATGCCCCTGTGTACCGTCGCGATGGATACCGACCCGTTTATCGACGACCCGCGCGTGATCGCTCAGGATTGGACGACAAATACCGCGCCTTTTGATGTGATCATCGGCGACGGCGTTCTCAACTTCACGGCCCAACTCGCCGAGCGAGTCATCGCGATGGCCGCCGGTACATCCGGCCGATTCATCGCTCGGTCGTTCAATGAACGCCTGCCGATCATGCGCGTCGCCGACAACTTTCCCACAGCATCCGACTTCACGACACCGCCCACTCGGGCGATCGATCGCGGTCAGTACTCATTCTTCGTATGGCATTTCTAAGGAGCACGCCGTGATCGGCCTCGGAACCATCATCAACGTCGCCACCATCGTGATTGGTGGGTCGCTTGGCGTGCTCATCGGCAACCGATTGCCCGAACGCACGAGCCGTGTGGTCATCGATTCGCTCGGTCTTGTCACGCTGGTCATCGGTGGCTTCAATCTGATGTCTCTGACAAATGTGCACTTCGTCGATGCTGTGGGCAATGGCGTGACTCTGCTCGTCGTCGTCGGCGCGCTTGTCATCGGAGGTGTGGTCGGCTCCCTGCTCAACATCGAGCAGAAGCTCGAGAACTTCGGCACCTGGTTGCAGGGGTTTTCGAAGCGAAAGGTTGGCGGTGACTCGTCGAGTCGGTTCGTCGAAGGTTTTGTGGATGCGTCTCTCATCTTCTGCATCGGCCCCATGGCGATTCTCGGTGCGCTCAGTGACGGCACCGGTCATGGCATCGAAACGCTCGCGCTGAAGGCATCCCTCGACGGTGTCAGTTCGATCGCGTTCGCGGCAGCACTCGGGTGGGGTGTGGCAGCGTCGGCTCTGCCTGTTGGCCTCTGGCAAGGATTACTCACGCTGCTCGCCGTCGGCTTGGGAACGTTCATGTCGGATGCGGTCATCGCGAGCATCACAGCCACCGGTGGAATCCTCATGCTCGGCATCGGCTTCCGCGTGACTCAGATTCGTCAAGTGAACGTGGGCAACCTGTTGCCCGCGCTGATTGCGGCGCCGCTCATCACATTGGTCATCGCGGCCGTGCGTGGCGTGCTCTAGTCAGTCAAGTTCTTAGTCGGCCATCCGCGCGACGGCGCGCGTGTCCTGGAAAGCACGCA
>CAZYYL010000020.1:0-5065 GCA_964651425.1 uncultured Microbacteriaceae bacterium
CTTCTTTACCGTTTACGGTTCCGACGAAGAGCGCACCGAAACTGAGGCTGCGTTGAAGGCCAACACCGGCCGTATCCGTGGTGAGGTCGGTCGCAACCTGACCACGCGTCTCACTCCGACAATTGAATTCGTGCTGGATGCGCTTCCCGACACCGCCAAATCGCTCGAGTCACTCCTTGCTGAGGCGGCGGCTCGCGATGCCGAGGTCGAGAAGTTGGCCGCCGGCGCGCACTACGCGGGGGATGAAGACCCGTACGTAAAGCCGCGCGAGATAGTCGATGAACCATCTGCTCCGCACGCAAGACGCTCAACCGACGATGATGACTCCATCAGGGAGCCAATTTTCTAGCTCTTGGGCGATCCCTTGATGCGATTGACCTCTCGGTCAATAGCGTCTTCGCTAATCAAACGCGGGTCCCTCAGTCCATACGCGTCGATTCCGCTGAAGAACGCGCCGACTCCCATCCCGAAAATGACCCAGCCCGGCCAAAAGTACTCTCCTGGGCTCGTCAAGAACCAGATGAACGTCGTAAGCGCTGAAACGCCGAGCCAAACCCATAAGTAGTTCTTAAATTCGGACTGTTTCTTCAAGCGCTTTTTTGCGAATTCGCGAAGTTCTTCATCGTTCATGATTTGAGCCTACTCGAGCACGTTATTCGGTTGGCAAAGACAACGCCTCACCTGTCATGACGATGAGACCATCGTCGAGCAGTGAGATAATTGCCCGATCGAGTTGACCCGCATCCGGCCACGCATCGTCGAACGCGGAACGATTCACCACATCGGGTGATTCTCGCAGTTTCTTGAGCACGGCGCCCCGGGCTTGCCGGTCGCTTCCTTCGTACCGTGACTGAGTTCGTCTCCGCGGTCGATCGTCGATCGCGTATCCGCTCGCACGCCACGCGCACGTCGCCACCAACGGACACTCATCGCATTTCGGTGTGCGCGCGGTGCAGACGAGTGCGCCGAGTTCCATCATGCCCGCGTTGAATGCGGGCGAATGCGACGGGTCGGGCAACAATGCGGTCATCTCTGCGAGATCACGCACGGTCGCCGGCGGGCCTTGGTCGGCATGACCGTGTACTGCGCGGGCAATCACCCGACGGATGTTTGTGTCAACGACGGGTTCGTGTGCTCGATACGCGAAGACCGCGACGGCGCGAGCGGTGTACGGGCCGACTCCGGGAAGTGAGAGTAGGTCATCCACACCACTTGGAACCTCACCCCCGAATCGCTCGACAATCGCCACCGCGCAAGCGTGTAGCCACATCGCGCGACGTGGGTACCCGAGGTTCTGCCACGCGCGCACGGCGTCAGCAGGAGAACTCTCCGCGAGCGCTGACGGCGTCGGCCAGCGAGTCAGCCACTCGTCGAGTCGCGGCAGCACTCGTGCAACGGGTGTCTGCTGCAACATGAATTCGCTGACCAGCGAGCCCCAGGGCGTGAAACCGGGTTTGCGCCACGGGAGGTCACGCCCGTGGACGGCGAACCATTCGATGACCTCTGACTGCACCATGCGAGCCTAACCAGCCACACCGCACACTGCGATAATCGACAGATGACTTCCCCGGCGACCACGAGCGGCATCCTGCTCGTCGACAAACAGCCGGACTGGACGAGTCACGACGTCGTGGCCCGCACCCGACGACTGGCCGGCACGCGCAAGGTGGGGCATGCGGGAACGCTCGATCCGATGGCCACTGGTTTGCTCGTGCTCGGCATCAACTCGGCAACGCGCTTGCTCACGTATCTCACCGGGTGCGACAAGGTATACGAAGCGACGATCCGGTTGGGCGCATCCACCACTACAGACGATGCCGAGGGTGAAGCGCTCGGCTTCGTGTCCGCGACACAAATCGCGCGAATCACCGAAGCCGACATCGTTACGGCTATTGAGTCACTGACCGGAAACATCGAACAAGTGCCGAGTTCGGTCAGCGCTATCAAAGTCAACGGAGAGCGGGCATACGCCCGCGTGCGTGCGGGTGAAGAAGTGACACTCGCGTCGCGACCCGTGACGGTGTCGCAATTTGAGATTCGGGATTCGCGCGTCGCGTCCGACGGCGATCACAACTTTCTCGATCTCGACGTGGTCGTGGCCTGCTCATCGGGAACGTACATTCGAGCCCTCGCTCGTGACCTCGGATTCAAGCTCGGCGTTGGTGGACACTTGACTGCGCTCCGACGAACGCACGTCGGGCCCTTCGCGGTGGACGACGCGCGCACGCTCGACGACCCGCTCGTCATGGAAACGCTGATGTCGAGCGTCGCGGCGGCGTCGAAGCTCTTCCCGGTCGTGAACCTCACCGACGAACAGTCGCTCGAGCTCATGCAGGGAAAGCGCCCGAAGACCGACGCGGACAACAGGGATGGCCCGGTGTGTGCTGTTTCGCCGCAGGGTACGCTCATTGGGTTGGCGAAAATCGCTAACGGCAAGCTCGTCACGCTGGTGAATTTCCCGGCTGACGAATCGTCGCCCGCCGGAAAGGACTGAGCGCGGACCATGCTCGAATGGTTTACCTGGGTGCAGATGGCCGTCGCCATCACCGGCGGAATGCTTGGCATCATTCTGGGTCTCATCGGTCGCCGACCGAGTGACCTTACGATGGCGTTTGCTGGCTTGACCGCACTCCTGTTGCTTGTTCAGCTGGCGGTCACGATCGCGTCGCCGCTGATGGGCAATGAACCCACCGGTTCCCTTCTCGAGTTCTACATGTACCTCGTCACCGCAGTACTCATTCCCATCGTCGCTGGGTTCTGGGCGCTCATCGATCGTTCGCGCTGGAGCACCGTCGTCGTCGGTGTCTCACTCGTCGCGGTCGCCGTCATGCTTGCCCGCATGAACGTCATCTGGTTTCTTCAGTCGGCCTAGCCCCCGATAACGTTGCGAACCCCGCCACCGTCAACATCCTGTCGTCGTCATTAGAATCGAACCCACCATGCGCGCCTCAACCGACGTCCTTCGTCCGCGGTCTGTCCGCGGTGGCGTCGGGCGACTGCTCATCGTTGCCTACGGCATTCTGGCACTGGCAGCGCTCGGTCGCTCGGTCTACCAAATCATCGCCAAATTTGACACCGCACCGGTCGCCTATGTACTTTCGGCGGTCGCCGCGGTCGTCTATGTGGTCATCACCGTCACGCTCGTCATTGATCGCAACTGGGCTCGACGGGTTACGTGGGCTGCACTCGCCTTCGAACTGACCGGTGTTCTCACTGTCGGCACGCTCAGCCTCGTTGACTCGCAACTCTTTCCGCACGACACCGTCTGGTCCGGCTACGGCCGCGGATACGTCTTTATTCCGGTGCTGCTCCCGGCGGTGACGATCTGGTGGTTATTCGCACACCGTGCGCGCGCATCCGTCGTCACCATCGGAAAGTTCGACGGGCTGCACGTCGGACACATGGAACTCGTGCGCGTCGCCGTCGAAATTGGGCAGGATGAACGACTCGAGTCAATTGTCGTGACGTTCGATCGTCACCCACACGAAGTGCTCAACCCGCAGGACGCCCCGATTGCGCTGGCCTTTTCGTCGGCCCGCAATCGTCAGCTCGCTGCAGCCGGGATTGACCGCGTCGAAGAACTCGCATTCACCGAGCAACTCGCTAGTCTCACACCCGAGCAGTTCGTCGATCAGGTTCTGGTTGCCCAACTGCACGCTCAAGTAGTGGTTGTCGGCACCGATTTCAAGTTCGGTCACAACGCGTCGGGCACGGTCGAGACGTTGCGCGAGTTGGGTGCGCACCGCGGTATCAGGGTTGTCGTTGCTGATGACGTTGTGGTCAACGGTCGGCGCGTCTCGTCGACATGGGTGCGCGAAGCTCTCGATGCCGGTGACATCGAGACGGCAACCGAGCTACTCGGTCGCGAGCCCTCGGTGCTGGGTGAAGTCGTACACGGACATAAGCGCGGTCGCGAACTTGGATTCCCGACCGCCAATCTCGGCGCTAACTCAGTGGGGTACATCCCGGCTGATGGCGTGTATGCCTCGCGCGTCCGGGTGGGTAACCGCACGTATCCCGCATCCGTTTCCATCGGTCTGAACCCCACTTTTGACGACGTCGCGCGTCGCACGGTCGAAGCGTTTCTCATCGATGCCAACCTCGACCTCTACGGAAAAGTGATCGAGGTTCGGTTTGTGCGTCGGTTGCGCGGCATGGTCGCATTCAGCGGCCGCGACGCGCTCATCGAACAGATGCACGACGACGTTCGCGTGTGCCGCGAAATCCTCTCGAACGAATAGGCGACCACGATGACCGAACCCACCGTCGATCCGCTGGATGCGCCGTCCGATGCCATCCCCGTCGGCGTTGTGCAGTTCAGTCCCGCGCCGAACGCGTCCGACAACGTCGACAGCATCCGCTCGTTCGTTGCCGCCGCCGCCGGGTCGGGCGCAAAACTGCTTGTTCTCCCCGAATACTCGCACGCGTTTGCCGGTGCTCTCGGCGACTGGGTCAACACGGTGGCCGAACGCCTGGACGGTCCGTTCGTGACGGACATCATCCAGATGTCCGCCGAACACGATATTGCGATTGTCGTCGGCATGCTCGAGCGCTCGAGCGATTCACCGAAGCCACACAACACGCTCGTGGCGGTTCATCCGCAGCACGGACTCGTCGGTAGTTACCGCAAGGTGCACTTGTATGACGCCTTCGGCGCGAGCGAGAGCGACTGGATTTCGGCTGGCGCTGCTGACGCTGACGCCGTCGTTGTCGAGCTCGCTGGACTGCCGGTCGGCTTGCAGACCTGTTACGACTTGCGCTTCCCCGAGGTGTCGAGACGACTAGTGGATGCGGGAGCCGAGGTCATTGCGATTCCGAGCGAGTGGCTCGCCGGCCCGAAAAAAGCGCACCACTGGGTTGCCCTGACGGCGGCCCGCGCCATCGAAAATCTCTGCTACGTCATTGCCGCAGATCAGACTGCGCCCATCGCCGTGGGCATGTCACGCATCATCTCACCGCTCGGCGAGACACTGATCGACATGGGTCAAGAGGCGGGCATCGCAATCGCCTACATTTCACCGGATGCGCTCGCGCAGGCCCGCGCGACGAACCCCGCCTTGTCGTT
>CAZYYL010000020.1:5165-12717 GCA_964651425.1 uncultured Microbacteriaceae bacterium
ACATTTCACCGGATGCGCTCGCGCAGGCCCGCGCGACGAACCCCGCCTTGTCGTTACGTAAGTACCAGGTCGCGCCGGTCGACTAGTCGCCTGTGGAGTCATTGCCCGCCCACCATCCGCCCGCGGACCTGTCGTTCGCTGTGCATGACTCACGCCGGCGGCATGAATGCGTCACTACATTCGCGCCATGTTTGTGCGCATCTTCACCACCGTCGCTCTTCTCCTGACCGCCACCTGCGCTTCTCTCGCCACCCTGGCAGATCCGGCCCAGGCTGTCTCCGGCGTCATCAATAACGACGGTGTCGACGTCGGCGACCAGTGGACGAGTCCCGGTCAGGGAGGGTCACCCGGCGACGGCGGATCGCCGGGCGCGGGTGGCGGGGGCTGGCTCGGACCTTATCGCCCGGGCATCCCGTGGAGCATCGCTCACGCATATTGTGTCGCGCTCATTGTTCCGCCGGACTGGTGCGCCACCCTCGAACCCGTTGACCCGATACCCGAGTCACCTGCGCTGCCCGACCTCACCCTGTCGGACATAGCCCATGTCGAACCGCAGTCGCCGACGTTGAGTACACAGCCGAACGGCTGGAGCGTGGTCGGAGTTGAGACGAACCTGATTGCGAACATTCAGGCACATTCGGTTTTCACCGTCGTGCACGGGCTCGACGTCGAGGTGCGGTTCACCCCGGTTCATTACGAGTGGATGTTCGGCGACGGCCTCACCGCAGCAACCGACGTTCCGGGCGCGCCATGGTCGGTTTTGGGTGTGCCGGAGTTCGCGCGCACGGCAACGAGTCACCGTTACGGTTCTGCGACGCCGGTGGTCCCGCACGTCGATGTCACCTACTCCATCGACTACCGTTGGCCGGCGCATACCTGGGTCGACATCAACGGGACGCTCATGCGAGGCGCCGACGCACCCGTGGTCTTCGTCCAGAACGCCGACACCGTGCTCGTCACGGGGCCCTGTGGTGAAAGCGGAAAGGCAGGTGGCAGGGCGGGCGGACAGACTGCCCGGGCGTCGGCTGCCCCTGTCGGCTGCGGGTAAATTGATTCTCAGCCTCTATTCAGCCTGCGCATAGAAAGCGTTCAAGGTCAGAGGCCAAGGTGTTAGATGTCTGGAAGGAAGACTCTCATCATGAACGACGCTCCTAGCTATTACTTTCCCCCTGAGGAAGCAGCCAAGTCCACCGGTTCGGCATCGACGCCAGCATCGGACGCGAAGGCCAGCACCTCCGCTTTTTCTGGCCCCCGCGACCGCTCGCGTGTGGTTCCACTCGTCGCGGCCCTCGCCGTTGGCGCCGTCATCGGCGGCGCATCCGGTGCCGGCGCGGCGCTGATCTTCTTCAACGGCGGTGGCAACAATGTCGTCGCGTCCACGAGCGAAACCCAAGGCATCACGGTCAATCGACCCGACAGCGTTACCGGCGTGACTGCCGTCGCCGCCGCCGTCTCGCCGAGCGTCGTGACGATCAGCGTCACCGATGCTTCCGGTTCAGGCGGCACCGGATCCGGTGTCGTGCTCACCGCAGACGGTTACGTGCTCACCAACAACCACGTCGTGACGCTCGACGGTTCTGCCTCATCGCCGACCATCCAGGTTCGCGACAACAGCGGACACCTGTACAGCGCGAAAATTGTCGGCTCCGACCCCACCGTCGACATGGCCGTCATCAAGCTCGATGGCGTCAGCGGAATGCAGCCAATCGAGTGGGCTGACTCCGCCAAGCTCAACGTTGGCGACGTCACCATTGCGATGGGTGCCCCGCTCGGTCTTGCCGGCACGGTGACCACTGGAATCGTGAGCGCGCTCAATCGCAGCATCCAGATCGCAAGCACGGCGGTGCCTCAGGATTCGCAGAGCACGACACCGAACCCCTCGAGCCCGTTCAACTTCTTCAACTTCGACTTGGGACAGGGCATACAGGGCCGCTCGAGTGCGTCGGCATCCATTTCAATTCCGGTTATTCAAACAGATGCCGCCATCAACCCGGGTAACTCGGGTGGTGCTCTGCTCGACGCCAACGGCAAGCTCATCGGTATCAACGTGGCGATCGCCAACGCGGGCAGCACGTCCGGTCAGTCAGGAAGCATCGGTGTGGGCTTTGCGCTCCCGTCAAATCTCGCAAAGCGGGTCTCCGACGAGATCATCGCAACGGGTAAAGCCACGCACGGTTTGCTCGGCGCAAAGGTGAGTGACGCGGCCAACGCTAAGGGAAGCACCACCGTGGGTGGACGACTCGAAGAGATTGTTTCTGGTGGCGCAGCTGAGAAGGCAGGCCTCAAGTCGGGTGACGTCGTCATGCGTTTTAACGGATTCCCCGTGACCGACGCGAATGACCTCACCGCTCAGGTGCGCACGAGCGCAGCGGGCGCGACGGTTGACGTCGAAATTATTCGCGACGGCAACGCTCTGACGATTCCGGTGACGCTCGGCACCTACGCGGGCTAACCGCAGCCCCAAGCCAACCACATCCCCAAGCCAGGCGCCCGCGACATAAGCCAGGGCCTCCAATGCCTTACTGGAGGAACGCCCCGTCACGCAGACCAGCGTGGCGGGGCTTTCTTTGCCTCGTATGCTTGGACTCATGCTGATTCGCCTTCCCCTGCTGTACGCGCAGGAGTCGCCAACCGGTGGTGGAACATCCACTCTGGAACAAGAACTCGAACAGCTCATCAAGGATGAGCAGCTCGAAGAGGGCGATCACGAACGTTTCTCGCACTACGTGCGCAAAGAGGACATCGTTGAGTCGGCCGTGACGGGCAAACCGGTCTACGCACTGTGCGGTAAGAAGTGGACGCCCAACCGCGCACCCGAGAAGTTCCCGGTGTGCCCGACGTGCAAAGAAATCTACGAAAGCATGCGTGATGAATAGGGACGCACCCATTGGCGTCTTCGATTCCGGCGTCGGCGGGCTGACCGTGGCGCGCGCGATTCGTGACTCACTTCCGCACGAGTCAATCATTTACATCGGCGACACCGCGCACTCGCCCTATGGCACCAAGTCGATTGCTGAAGTACGCGAGTTCGCGCTGGACGTGCTCGACAGCCTTGTTGCACAGGGCGTGAAGATGCTCGTGATTGCCTGTAACACCGCGAGTGCAGCGATGCTCCGGGATGCCCGCGAGCGGTACGACATTCCCGTGGTCGAGGTCATCCAACCCGCCGTGCGCGCTGCGGTCGCCGCTACTCGCAACGATCGCGTCGGTGTCATCGGCACGACGGCAACAATTGCCTCGCGTGCCTACAACGATGCGTTTGCTGCAGCACCACAAATCGAACTCTTCACGCAGGCGTGCCCGCGATTCGTCGAGTTCGTCGAAGCGGGCCAGACGAGTGGGGATGAGGTATTGGCCGTTGCGCGCGAATACTTGCAGCCACTCATCGACGCCAACGTCGACACGCTCGTTCTCGGCTGCACGCACTATCCGTTTTTGCGGGGTGCTATCGCGTATGTCATGGGCGAAAATGTGCGGCTCGTTTCGAGCGACAACGAGACAGCCAAAGACGTGTACCGCGAGCTCGTCAACGGCCATCTCGACCGGGCAACGAATGAGCCGCCCGTATTGCGCTACGAAGCAACGGGTCAAGACACCCCGGAGTTCATCCGTCTCGCACGGCAACTTCTCGGACCCAACATCGACGCTGTCGAACATCTTGCGACCGGACGCATTGACTTCCCGGAAAACAACTAAGGAGCTCCACAATGACTGACGCCGTATCTCGCGCCGATGGACGTGCGACCAACGACTTGCGCGTGATCGAAATCGAGCGCGGCTGGAGCGAGCAGGCTGAGGGCTCGGCATTGATTTCGTTCGGCCGCACGAAGGTGTTGTGCACCGCATCCTTCACTAATGGAGTTCCTCGCTGGATGGTCGGAAAAGGTAAGGGCTGGGTCACCGCCGAGTACGCGATGATTCCCCGTTCGACAAACGAGCGCATGGACCGTGAATCGGTCAAAGGCAAGATCGGCGGACGCACGCACGAGATTTCACGACTCATCGGACGCAGCCTGCGCGCGGTTGTCGACATGAAGGCTCTTGGTGAAAACACGATCGTCATCGACTGTGACGTGTTGCAGGCTGATGGCGGTACTCGCACAGCAGCGATCACGGGTGCATTCGTCGCCCTCGCCGACGCAATCGAGTGGGGTCGCGAAAAAGGATTCATCGCCAAAAAGGCCACACCGTTGCTAGACACGGTCGCTGCCGTCTCGGTCGGCATCATTGATGGCGAACCTATGCTTGATTTGGCATATGTCGAAGACGTACGTGCCGAAACTGACATGAATGTCGTCGTCACCGGCCGCGGGCTCTTCGTTGAGGTGCAGGGAACGGCCGAAGGTGCCCCGTTCGACCGCCACGAACTCAACGCTCTGCTTGATCTAGCAGTGAATGGATGCGCCGAACTGGCGACCCACCAGAAGAGTGTCCTCGGCGACGCGTCCATCTCGGGCACCTCGTCGGTGACCGGAATCGGCGAACTGAGCTAGGGCGTGTCCCACACGTACGTGCTCGCGTCGCACAACGCGCACAAGGTCGCTGAGTTTCAGCACATCCTGGGCGCGGGCGACTCTGGGCTTGAGATTCTGAGTTACGACGGGCCAGAGCCGATCGAGAGTGGCGCATCCTTCGCGGAAAATGCACTCATCAAGGCGCGAGCGGCAGCGGAGCACACCGGACGGCCGGCACTTGCCGATGACTCTGGTCTCTGTGTCGAGGTGATGAACGGTGCACCGGGCATCTTCTCAGCGCGCTGGGCGGGGTCACGCAAGAGTGACGCCGCGAACCTCGACCTTCTGCTCGAGCAACTCTCCGACGTGCCCGACAAACACCGTCGTGCGCACTACACCTGCGTAATCGCGCTGGTCATTCCGGCAGACCCGACAATGGGCGCAGTCACGGGAGCGGTGGCAGAGGAGATTGTTGTCGAGGGCCGGTGGCACGGTCGACTTGCGCGCGAACCACGTGGCGTAAACGGTTTCGGTTACGACCCCGTTTTCGTTCCGGAAGGGTCGGAACTATCGGCCGCCGAGATGGAACCGGCTGCGAAGAACGCACAGAGTCACAGAGCGATTGCGCTGGCCGAACTCCACAAGGTGCTCGCCGCGCGAAGCTAGGTGACCCAGCCCGACCGACCGACTAGCGCCGGAGCGCGCTACGGTTTCTCTGCGCGACTATTTTTTTGGGGCGGCCGGATTCGAACGACTGCGCTGCGCCCACAGTACCGACGCGATCACGCCAAGCGCGGCGATGAGTGTCCAAATGGTGACCGTCTCACGGAGCAGGAGCGCCGACCATCCCAGTGTCATCAGCGACTGAAGTTGCTGAACCTGACTGCCATACGCGGTGCCCAACATGGTGAGCCCCTTGTACCAAGCGAAGAAGCCGAAGTACATCGAGCCGAAAGTGAGACCGAAGAGGGCGAGCCATTCGACGCCCGTTGCCTCGAGCGGGTTCGGGCCGACGAACCACAGTGCGGCCGTGAGTGGAACGGTCAGTGGAAGGGCGAGGACGACGATCCACGAGATGACCTGCCACCCCGGGCGCTCGCGGGAAAGGTTCGCACCCTTCACGTAACCCCACGATGACGAGACGACCGCGCAAATTACAAAGAAGTCGGCAAGCAGGTTGCCGCCCTCGGCACCACCGCGTGACAGCGAGAAGATGACGAGGATGGCCGTGCCGGTGCCTGCAGCGAACCAGAACGATCGCGCCACACGCTCGTGGGTAGAGATGACGGCGAGAAACGCCGTCATGAGTGGCATGAACGCGGCGATGACGGCCGCGTGCGCACTGGTCGTTCGCTCGAGTGCGAGCGTGATGAAAATCGGCCAACCGAAAATGTTCATGCCGATGGGCCAGAGGAATCCGCGAATCTCATGGCGCTTGATCATCGGCACGCGCGCCACGACCAAGACGATAATGCCGGCGAAACCCGCAATTACCGCGCGCGCAGTGTTCAAGAAATATGGATTGAACCCGCCGACCGCGATTTTGCTAAACGGCATCGTGAACGAAAATATGAGCACCCCGAGAAATGCAAACGCGAGCCCGTTGCGAAGCGTCGTGTTCGACCAAAACCCGATCACAGTTCTACCGCTTGTCCGGTGACCCGCATCTGACCGTTTCCGATGGTGAGCAGAAGGATGCTCGGTCGCCCCATGTCGTCACCCTGCAAGATGGTGATCACATCTCCGGGTGCACTCGTGCCCGTGCTCACGAGGTAGGCACCGAGTGCAACCGCAGCTGATCCCGTGGCCGGGTCCTCGTCAATACCCACGCCGGGAGCAGGGTTGCGCGAATACCACGTGCGCAACATGCGGTCGTTATCGTCGGGGCAGACGAGCTGAATCGTCACCCAACCCTCGCGCTGGCACAACTCGGCAAGTTGATCGTAGTCGTAGTCGAGTCGGTGCAGGCGTGTGCGCGAACCCGCGACGAGAACGGGATGCCAGTTGCCCGACCATCCAATCGCCGGAGGAAAACGCTCGTCGAGATCGTCGTAGTGCCAGTCGAGCGCGTCGAGCAGTTCGGTCAGCACATCGTCGTCCATCTGCTGAACCGACGTGGGCGGGCTCGTCAGGGTTGCGGCGTAGCCGACGGGGGTGAGCAGAACATCCACCGGAATCTCACCGGCCTTCGTGTGAAAAACAAAGGTGCGCGCGGTGGCATCACCGTAGTCGTCGGATTCGTCGCGCTCACCGTCAGCCGAGGCACTCTCGGCCAGAGCCACTCCCGATGCGATGGTCGCGTGCCCGCAGAAGTCGACCTCGGAGGTCGGCGTGAAATAGCGCACGTCGAACTCGTCTTGCTTGTCGGCAATTGGGGAGAGGAAAGCGGTCTCGGAGTAGCCGACTTCGGCGGCGATTGCCTGCATCTGTTCGGGTGTTAGTTCCCGCGCATCCAGCACCACGCCCGCTGGGTTGCCGCCCTCAGGGTTGTCGGTGAACGCGGTGTAGCGCAGCACAGCAGTTAAATCGCGAGACATCGAGCGACCTGGTTACTTGGATTCGGTGCCGTCGGCGTGCCTGCCGTGGTGGTTCTGCGTGAAGTCGTCCTGTGAGAGAACCAGCGACTCAGCTGCCTTGGTTGCGGCATGCTTGTGACGTTCCTTGCGTGCAGCGCGCAACGACTGAATGTAGTGCCAGATGCTCGGTACGAGAACGACGAGTACGACCGCGAGTAGCACGATGTCGATGTATTTGATGACGAAGTCGGCGATGACGGGGATGTGGCCAACGACGAAGCCCGCATATGTCAGACCCGCACCCCACACGAGAGCGCCGATGGCGTTATAGGCGGTGTACTTGCGCCACGGCATGTGACCCACACCGGCGGCGATGGGAGCGAATGTGCGCACGACCGGAACCCAGCGGGCGAAGATCACAGCGAGGCCGCCGTACTTCACGAAGAATGCGTTCGTGCGCTCGACGTTCTTGCGACTGAACAGGCCGCTGTCGCGGCGTTCAAAAATGGCGGGGCCAAAGCGGTGACCGATGAAGAACCCGAGCTCGCCGCCAAGAAAAGCTGCGGCAGCGATGGCGAGGCA
>CAZYYL010000021.1:0-12073 GCA_964651425.1 uncultured Microbacteriaceae bacterium
CGGTCAGGCCGATGAGATCGACGCCGGCGATGAGTCGTGGATACACCGAAGGGTGAACCGTCGATAGGTGCATCAAGATGTCGTCGAACGAATCGAGCGTTGCCGTTGCCCCGAGCGAGCGCTGGCTTTCAACATCGGCTCCGACCTGCTTTTCGCTCTTGGCCGGCGCTTCGCCTTCGATCGTGCGCTTTCGATAGTCGGTGCCATCAATTCGTAGCGTGTCAAAGTTCGCGGCCAGAGCGTGAATTTCGCGCAGGAAGTCCGCAGCGGCAAACCGGCCCTCTCCGAGCGCATGTGGCGGGGTGTTGCTCGTGGCGGCGATGCGAGTTCCACCCGCGACCAGCTCGCCGAGCATCCGCGTCATCATCATGGTGTCGCCCGGATCGTCGAGCTCAAATTCGTCAATACAGATCAGGCTTGCACCCTTGAGAGCTTCGACCGCGCCAACGAATCCGAGAGCGCCGACGAGCGATGTGTATTGCAGAAACGTACCGAAGAATTTCTTTTTGCCACCAGAAGCGTGCCAAGCGGCTGCGAGGAGGTGCGTCTTACCGACACCGAAGCCACCGTCGAGATAAACGCCGGGACGACCCGAGTCATCTTTCTTTGGCTTCGAGAACAGCCCGGTCTTGATGGTTCCACCGGCAGAGGCAAACTCGGCAAGACGGTCACGAGCGATCGACTGCGACTCGAAGTCAGAATCGGGGATGTACGAATCGAACGAGGCCGTCGCGAACTGGGGCGGTGGCACGAGACCGGCAACGATGTGCTGGGCGTCCAACGATGGTGTGCGCTCGCACAACGACGTGATGCCAGAAGCCACCGTGAGAACCCCAATCTCGAGAAAGTTTTCGTAACCTAATTCGCGCATCCATTCAGACATCTTTAGAGTCGAAGTGGTCGAATGGGCGGAAGTGCCCGTTCAGACTACTTGCTCACAAAGCACGTGATTTGTCACGCGAGGGCGTTCACGCGTGAACCCACACAAGGAGAATCTCATGGCTGTTGACTTCGACCCGGCGGAACAATTCAGGGCATTCGCCCACCCAGAAGCGCTCGTCAGCGGCGAATGGCTGGAACAGAATCTCGAGACACCTGGGCTCGTCATTGTGGAAAGCGATGAGGATGTTCTGCTCTACGAAACCGGTCACATTCCCGGCGCGGTCAAGGTTGACTGGCACACCGAGCTGAACGACCCGGTGGTTCGCGACTACCTTGACGACAAGGCTTTCGCTGCACTCATGAGCGCCAAGGGCATTGGCCGCGCCGACACGATCGTTCTCTACGGTGACAAGAACAACTGGTGGGCCACGTACGCCCTCTGGGTATTCAAGCTTTTCGGTCACGCCGACGTGCGCATTCTCGATGGTGGTCGCGACAAATGGATTGCAGACGGACGCCCAGTGACCACCGACGCGACGTCGCGTGTGGCAACCGACTACCCCGTCGTCCCGCGCGACGAATCAAAGATTCGTGCTTTCCGTGACGACACCCGTGCGCACATTGGCAGGCCGATGATCGACGTGCGTAGCCCCGAGGAGTACAGCGGCGAGCGCACCCACATGCCGAGTTACCCCGAAGAAGGTGCCTTGCGCGGTGGTCACATTCCCGGTGCGGCCAACGTTCCGTGGGCCAAGGCGGTCAACGAAGACGGCACGTTCAAGTCTCGCGCCGGGCTTGAAGACCTCTACCTGACTGGCGCGGGGCTCAAAGCGGGCGACGACATCATTGCGTATTGCCGCATCGGTGAGCGCTCGAGCCACACCTGGTTCGTGCTGACTTACCTGCTCGGATTCGAAGGTGTTCGAAACTACGACGGTTCGTGGACCGAGTGGGGATCCGCCGTTCGCGTTCCGATCGTCAAGGGCTCAGCGGTTGGCTGACCTGTCGTCACCCGTTCTAGCTGACATTCGCGAGGGCTTTCTCGACCTCTCGGGTAATGACCGCTTGACGTACCTGCTCGAATTCGCGAATGAGCTTCCCGAATTGCCGGCACGTTACGCCGATCACCCGGAACTGCTGGAACGCGTCGAAGAGTGTCAATCCCCCGTTTACATATTCGTCGAGGTGGATGCGGAGCACACGGTGAACGTTTACGCCACCGCTCCTCGCGAAGCACCGACCACGCGCGGCTTCGCGTCCATTTTGGTGCAGGGACTTTCCGGGCTCACGTCCGAGGCCGTGCTCGCAGTCCCCGATGAATTCCCGAGCACTCTGGGTCTCACTGAGCTCATCTCTCCCCTGCGCGTGCGCGGAATGAGTGGCATGCTCTGGCGCATCAAACGACAGGTCTCGGCGCGGCTCGCGGAACTCGCTGAGTAAACGAGTCGACCATGCCCGTGTTCGACGATGTCTCGTGGCCGCCTTCAGGTCGCTGGGTTCGAGCGAACATTTTGATGGATGCGCACGGCAACGTGACCGGACCCGACGGCACTTCCGCGTCACTCACGCGAGGCCGTGACCGCGAGCTCCTTCGCCAACTGCGTGCGGATGCGGACGTCGTCATTGTGGGTGGTGCGAGCGTTCGCGCCGAAGGGTGGTTCTTCCCGCCGCACGGCGACGTTGTCGTGGCGTCACAGTCAGGAGATGTGCCGATTGACGAGGCCACGCATCCTGCGCGCATTCGCGTTGTGTCGTCGATTGAAGACCTCACATCCGCTCTCGAAACGCTCGGCGCTGTTCATGTGGTCTGTGAGGCCGGTCCACGTCTTCTTAACGAGCTCTTAGAACACGACGTTGTCGACGAATTATTCGTTTCCGTCGTG
The DNA here is from genome assembly GCA_964651425.1 of uncultured Microbacteriaceae bacterium. Classification (GTDB taxonomy): domain Bacteria; phylum Actinomycetota; class Actinomycetes; order Actinomycetales; family Microbacteriaceae; genus RFQD01. The sequence goes on from CAZYYL010000021.1 coordinate 2,766, forward strand.
ACGGACACGGAGTCGATGGAAGAAATCTCGGTGAGTGCTCTCGCGCCAGAAGTCTTCGAGAAGCTCAACGACTTCGACCTCACTCAGCAGGTCATTGATTCGGACGTCTCGTATTCTCGATATCTTCGACGGCGCGTAATACCGCATGGCACGGACTCCGCTCGCTAAGGTCGAAAGGTGACCGATACCGCGACTGCAGGTGTTCCTCCCGAGTTCATCGAAGCTGTCGCCGAGCTGAACGCAACCGAATTGCGCAGCGACATTCGGGTTCGCAACATCACGTCACCTACCGGCATTGCGCCTTTCAGTGTTGCGTTCGCAGCTGAGGTGCTTCCGCTCGATGATGATGACTCGTCGGCGCATGGCGCGGGTCGCTTCGTCTATCTCTATGACCCCGCCGGCCAAGAGAGTTGGGGCGGAACCACCCGAATCGTCTGCTTCGCCCAGGCGCCTCTCGACGGCAGTCTCATGACGGACCCGTTCATCGCCGACGTCACGTGGTCATGGTTGACGGATGCGCTTGCCTCGCGCGATGCGCAATACTCACATGCTTCAGGCACAGCCACCCGCGTGCTCGCCAAAGGATTCGGTGAACTCGCCGGCGAACAAGACACAGCTCATGTGGAACTGCGCGCGTCGTGGTCTCCGGGATCCGGTGAGATTGGTGGCCACCTCCAAGCGTGGGGTGAATTGCTCGCCATGCTGGCCGGACTCCCGCCCCGCGACGGCGCGCACAGCCTTGACGCACATCGCCGGGAGCGTGGTTAGAGTTCACGTCATTGACAACGCCGTCGATTTCGCACAGAGCTGTGAGGTCTTGCGCGGCGGTTCTGGTCCGTTCGCCGTCGACGCGGAACGCGCATCCGGATTCACCTACTCACAGCGCGCGTATCTGATTCAGGTCTATCGCCGTGAAGCCGGAACATACCTGTTCGACCCGCCGGCGATCGGTGACATGTCTCTGCTCACCGAGATTGCGGGTGAAGCGGAATGGATCATTCACGCGGCGAGCCAGGATCTCCCGTGCTTGCGCGAAGTAGGCGTTCACCCCACGGTGCTTTTCGACACTGAGCTCGCAGCTCGACTTCTCGGTTTTGAGAAGGTAGGACTCGGGGCGGTCGTTGAAGACTTGTTGGGCATCCACCTCAAGAAGGAACACAGCGCCGCCGACTGGTCGACGCGACCACTTCCCGAGCCGTGGCTGGAGTACGCCGCCCTCGACGTTGAACTGCTCGTTGACCTGCGCGACGCAATGACCACGCTCCTTTCCGAATCAAATAAGTCGCACATTGCCGAGCAAGAGTTTCGCGCTGCACTCGATAAACCAGAAAAAGAAGCGATGGCCGAACCATGGCGTCGCCTGACGGGACTTCACACCCTCCGCACGGCACGACAGGTGGCTATCGCACGAGAGCTTTGGCTCACGCGTGACAAGATCGCATCGACTCGCGACGTGGCACCGGGACGCCTCATTCCCGACGCCAGCTTGCTCGCCGCTGTCGTCGCAAACCCGGAGTCCAAGTCAGCACTCGCCAGAGTCAAAGCGTTCAACGGACGCGCGTCACGATCGCTCATCGACGACTGGTGGTCCGCCATTGAGCGAGGGCGTGCTACGGATGATCTACCCGCGTTGCGCGTCAAATCGAACGAACTCCCTCCTCCCCGGTCATGGCAAGACCGCAACCCGGAGGCGCACGTCAGGCTGACGAACGCGCGACCGTTACTTCTTGCCGTCGCCGAAGAGCTTCACGTTCCGGTCGAGAACCTTCTCACTCCGGGCATCCTTCGCGCTGTCGCGTGGGATCCTCCCGCAGACATCAACGAGGAGACCATCGCTTCGGCGTTGTCGACAGCCGGAGCGCGCCCGTGGCAGGTCGAGGCCTGCACGAATGCACTCGTCGACGGCTTCAACAACCGCGAATTGCCCGCATCGGACGTCACAACAGACGAATTCCCGTCGTAGGCTCGAAGAGAGCAACCTGCTCGTTCAACTCATCGAGGAGTTCACATGACAAACCCACAGCGCGTCGTTTTCGTTGACGGAGTTCGCACCCCGTTCGGGCGTGCTGGTGAAAAGGGAATGTACTGGAACACACGAAGTGATGACCTCGTGGTCAAAGCGATGATGGGTCTCCTCGAACGCAATCCGAAGCTCGACGGCGCCGCCGTCGATGAGGTTGCTGTTGCCGCCACGACGCAGCAAGGCGACCAGGGCTTGACGCTCGGACGCACGAGTGCAATCCTCGCCGGACTCCCCCTCAGCGTTCCCGGGTACGCAATCGACCGGATGTGCGCTGGTGCAATGACCGCGGTCACCACCGTCGCCGGAGCCGTCGCCATGGGTATGTATGACTTCGCTATTGCCGGTGGTGTTGAGCACATGGGTCGACACCCGATCGGATTCGATGCGGACCCGAACCCTCGCTTTGTTGCAGAAAAGCTTGTCGAGGCCGACGCCCTGAACATGGGAGCCACTGCTGAACGACTCCACGACCGCTTCCCGCAACTCACCAAAGAGCGCGCCGATGCGTTCGCGATGGGCAGCCAGGTCAAAGTAGAGGCAGCGTACCGATCCGGAAAAATTCAGCCCGACCTCATCCCGGTCGCCATCAAGACGGCAACAGGATGGGGACTCGCGACCGAGGACGAAGGCCGTCGCCCCGAAACAAACCTCGAAGGTCTCGCGGGACTCAAGACGCCATTCCGACCCCACGGTCGCGTGACGGCAGGAAACTCTTCGCCGCTGACGGATGGTGCGACCGTTTCACTCATCGCTAGTGAAGATGCGGCACACAAAGCCGGTCTCAAGCCGAAAATGCGCATGGTCTCGTTCGCTTTCGCCGGCGTCCAGCCCGAGGTCATGGGTATTGGTCCCATCCCGTCAACCGAGAAGGCGCTCAAAAAGGCGGGTCTCACCATTGATGACATTGGCCTTTTCGAACTGAACGAAGCGTTTGCCGTGCAGGTCTTGAGTCTGCTTGACCACTTCGGAATTGCCGACGACGACGCGCGCGTGAATCCCTGGGGTGGCGCAATCGCACTCGGGCATCCTCTCGCTTCGAGCGGCGTCCGCTTGATGATTCAACTGGCGCGCCAGTTCGAAGAGCGTCCGGATGTGCGTTACGGCTTGACCGCGATGTGCGTCGGGCTCGGTCAAGGCGGCTCGGTCATTTGGGAAAACCCGCACTACAACGGAAAGCGCAAGTAATCATGGGTCAATACGACAAGGTTGATTTCTCTGACCTCATTAAGTTGTCGGCTGAAGAAGTTGTCACGCATTCGACAGTGACGGATGTTCGACTCGCATCCGGGCGCACCCTCGCCCTTGTCACTCTCGACAACGGCCTCGACCACACGCGCCCAAACACTCTTGGACCCCGAACGATGCTCGAGCTCGACGACACCCTCGTCGCGCTCGCAAAGCGCGCCAAGGCCAAGGAGATTCACGGCGTTGCCGTCACCGGAAAGCCGTACTTCTTGGCAGCCGGCGCTGACCTCAGCCGTGTCGCCGACATCCCGTCGAAAGCAGCTGCCCGTAAGCTTGCGGAACTCGGCCACCGGTCATTGGGACGTCTGCGTGAACTCGGCGTGCCTTCGTTCGTCTTCATCAATGGTCTCGCCCTCGGCGGCGGACTCGAGATTGCGCTCAACGCCGACTATCGCACTCTGGATTCAAGTGCACCGGCAATTGCGCTTCCAGAGGTCTTCCTCGGACTCGTACCTGGTTGGGGTGGGGCGTATCTCCTGCCGAACCTCATCGGCATCGAGAACGCACTCACCGTGATGTTGTCGAACCCATTGAAGAACAACCGAATGCTCTCCGCACCCGAGGCCTTTGATCTCGGCATCGCTGACGCCATGTTCGGTCCCGGTCGGTTCCTCGAGCAATCGCTCGAGTGGGCAGATGGCGTACTCGGCGGAGCCAAGGTCAAGCGCCGCAACGAACCCGGCAATGTGGAACGTGCCGTCAAGTGGGATGCGGCTATCAAGATTGCTCGTTCGACGGTGCAGAAACGCATCGGTACCGTTGCCAAGTCTCCGTTCGCAGCCCTTGATCTCATGTCCGCAGCGAAGTCAGGCACACGCGATGCCGGATTCAAGCGCGAAGATGACGTGCTCGCTGAGCTGATTGCTGGCGACCAATTCCAGGCGAGTATCTATGCGTTTAACCTCGTGCAGAAGCGTTCCAAGAAGCCCGCCGGCGCTCCAGATCCCAAATTGGCAACAAAGATCACCAAGGTCGGCGTCATCGGCGCTGGGCTGATGGCCCGCCAGTTTGCGCTGCTGTTTGCGCGTCGACTGCGTGTGCCCGTGGTCCTCACGGACATTGACCAAGCCCGCCTCGACCAAGCCCTCGAGTACATCCACGGTGAAATTGACGGGATGCTTGCGAAGGGTCGCATCGGAGCCGACGACGCTGGCCGTGTACACGCCCTCGTCTCGGGCTCGACCGACCCACACGCTTTCGCCGACGCAGACTGGGTGATCGAAGCCGTCTTTGAAGAATTGTCGGTGAAGCAGGAGGTCTTTGCGAAGTTCGAGAAGATCATCCCCGCAACGGCAATTCTCGCGACGAACACCTCGTCGCTGTCCGTGAAGGAAATCGGATCGAAGCTGAAGCACCCCGAACGACTTGTCGGCTTCCACTTCTTCAACCCCGTCGCCGTTATGCCGCTCATCGAAGTGGTTCGCGCACCCAAGACGAACGACGAGACCCTCGCAACGGCGATGAATGTCGCGAAGATTCTCAAGAAGACCGCGGTCATCACCGCTGACACGCCAGGCTTCGTTGTCAACCGTTTACTTGCCAAGCTTCTCGGTGAGGCGATGCACGCCGTCGATACCGGAACACCCTTTGAGGTTGTGGAGTCGGCACTCGACGGCTTCGGCATGCCCATGGGCCCGTTTGAACTTCTCGACCTCGTCGGACTCAAGGTCGGCGCACACGTGCTAGACACTCACCACGCCGCATTCCCGGACCGCTTCTTCCGCAGTGACAACCTGCACGCACTTGCGGAGGCTGGCGTTCTACTTACGCGCGATGGCAAGGGCAACATCACCGGGTTCGACGATCGTGCCCGCGCGATTGTTGCAGGCGGTTCGAAGCCCATGACCGCGTCGCAGCTCAACAAGCGCGTCGAGGACGGCCTCGCAGACGAAATTTCACGAATGCTCGCAGACAAGGTTGTTGGGTTCCCCGAGGACATTGACCTGTGCATGATCATGGGTGCAGGTTGGCCGTTCCAGATGGGTGGCATCACGCCCTATCTCGATCGAGTTGGTGCCAGCAAGCGCGTCAATAAGAAGCTTTTCCACAACCCACCGATTAAGGGTGTTGCGTAAACCGCTTATTCGAAATGCGGGTGGCCGTGAGTCCTACGACTTACGGGTTGACTTGCCCTTTGCCGACTCCCCCGTCACCGTGGGCTCGTCGAGCGGTCGCGCAACGGGAATCTTGCTGCCCAACACCTGAGCGATGACGTCGCGCGCAATTGCGGCGGCGGTCAAGCCGGCATCGTCAAGAATTTCTTCGCGCGTTGCGTGGTCAATGAACTCATCGGGTAAGCCCAGCTCATCGACGGCGGTGTCGACGCCGGCACTTCGCAAATCTTGACGTATGCGTGTGCCAATCCCGGCCACGCGAACGCCGTCTTCCATCGTGATGACGAGTCGGTGATCGCGAGCGAGTTCAACGACACTCTCCGGAACGGGCACTACCCAGCGCGGATCAACGACCGTCGCGCCTATCCCCTGCTGAGCAAGTCGGTCTGCCACATCGAGGGCCATGCGAGCGAACACACCAATGGCCACGATGAGCACGTCCTTGTGCGCTGCCTCGCGCAGAACATCCACCCCATCTTTGGTTCGGCGAACAGCGGGAATGTCGTCGCCGACGGCACCCTTGGGAAAGCGAATGACGGTTGGTGCGTTGTCGATCGCGACAGCCTCAGCAAACTCTTCTCGCAGGCGAGCAGCATCACGAGGTGCAGCGATGTGGATGCCCGGCACGACCTGCAAGATGGCGAGGTCCCACATTCCGTGGTGGCTCGCGCCATCGGGCCCAGTGATACCCGCGCGGTCGAGCACGAACGTGACGCCCGCCTTGTGCAGTCCGACATCCATCAGAACCTGGTCAAACGCACGGTTGACGAACGTTGCATAGAGCGCGACAACGGGGTGCATTCCACCGAATGCGAGACCAGCGGCAGACGTCACCGCGTGCTGTTCCGCGATCCCCACGTCGAGTACGCGGTCGGGATACGCCTCGGCCATTGGCCACAAACCTGTCGGACGAAGCATGGCGCCCGTGATCGCGACGATTCGTGGGTCGACGGATGCCCGAGCCACTAGTTCTTCGCCGAACACGTCCGTCCACGTCAACTTGCTGGAGGACGACAACGGGAGTCCCGTGTCGGGGTGAATTTGCCCGACCGCATGGAATTGGTCGGCATCGTCGTCGCGCGCCGGTGCGTATCCCCGACCCTTCTCGGTGATTGCGTGCACGATGACCGGTGCGCCATAGTTCTTGGCCTGGCGCAGCACCGCTTGCATCGCGACGACGTCGTGCCCGTCGACAGGGCCGAGGTATTTGATGTCGAGGTTTGCGTACAACGCCTGATTATTCGTGAAGCGGCTCAAGAAGCCATGAATGCCACCACGAACTCCGCGGTAGAACGCGCGGGCGGTCGGGCCCATTTTCGCGAATGCTTTTCGGCTCGAGAAGTGCAAGTTACGGTACGTCGGCCGGGTTCGAACGCTGTCGAGATACCGCGCAATGCCACCAATCGTCGGGGCATACGAACGACCGTTGTCGTTGACGATAATGACGAGATTGCGTGTGTTGTCGTGGCTGATGTTATTCAGCGCTTCCCACGTCATTCCACCGGTGAGCGAGCCGTCCCCGACCACGGCAACGACGTGTCGGTCAGACTGGCCGGTCATCTCGAAGGCGCGAGAAATTCCGTCTGCCCACGAAAGCGAGCTCGACGCGTGCGAGCTCTCAACGACGTCGTGCACCGACTCGGCGCGTTGCGGGTACCCAGCGATGCCGCCCTTGGCACGCAAGTGCGAGAAGTCTTGGCGACCGGTCAGCAACTTGTGCACGTACGACTGATGCCCCGTGTCCCACACGATGGGGTCGTTGGGTGAATCGAAGACGCGGTGTATGGCGAGCGTCAGCTCGACCACGCCGAGATTCGGACCCAAGTGCCCACCAGACTTCGCTACCTCAGCGACGAGAAACTCCCGAATCTCTGCGGCAAGCGCTCGAAGCTGATCGTCGCTCAAGCCATCAAGGTCTCTAGGGCCAGTGATGGATGAGAGTAACGACATGTGTGAAGTCTAACTTTGCGAAAAAGTTAGGCAACCAAGGAACGGAGTACGTACTGCAAAATTCCGCCGTTGCGGTAGTAGTCCGCCTCACCGGGAGTATCGATCCGCACGACAGCGTCGAATTCGATCGTCGCCTTGCCCGGTGCCGAGTGCTCACTCGGGGTCGCCGTAACGTGCACCGTCTTGGGCGTAACTCCCTTGTTGAGCTCGTCAATTCCCGAGATTGACACGATTTCCGTGCCGTCGAGCCCGAGCGAGTCCCACGTTTGACCGGCCGGGAACTGCAGCGGCAGCACACCCATACCGATGAGATTTGAACGGTGGATACGCTCGAAGCTCTGCGTGATGACTGCCTTCACGCCGAGCAGGCTGGTTCCCTTAGCGGCCCAGTCGCGCGAAGAACCCGAACCGTACTCCTGACCTGCGAAGATCACGAGTGGCGTGCCGGCGGCCTGGTAGTTCACGCTTGCGTCGTAGATGAACGACTGCGGCCCATCCGCCTGTGTGAAGTCACGCGTGTAGCCACCCTCGACGCCGTCGAGAAGCTGGTTCTTGAGGCGGATGTTCGCGAACGTTCCACGAATCATCACCTCGTGGTTACCGCGACGCGAACCGTACGAGTTGTAGTCCGCGCGAGACACGCCGTGCTCATCGAGGTACTGACCCGCCGGGGTGCCTGCCTTGATGTTTCCGGCCGGAGAGATGTGGTCGGTCGTGACCGAGTCACCCAGCGTTGCGAGCACGCGAGCGCCCTCGATGTTTGTGACCGGAGTCGTCTCCATCACCATGCCGTCGAAGTACGGGGGCTTGCGTACGTACGTCGACTTGGCATCCCATGAGAAAGTTGCGCCGGTCGGCGTCGGCAGGTTCTTCCAACGCTCGTCGCCGTCGAACACGCCGGAGTACTCGTGCGTGAACATTTCGCGGTCGATAGAGCTGTCAATCGTCGACTGCACCTCGGCTGCGTCGGGCCAGATGTCCTTCAGATACACGGGATTACCGTCGGAGTCATCACCGAGCGATTCGGTCTCGAAGTCGAAGTCCATCGTTCCGGCCAGTGCGTACGCAATGACCAACGGCGGGCTGGCGAGGTAGTTCATCTTGACGTCGGGGTTGATGCGCCCTTCGAAGTTGCGGTTACCCGACAACACGGCGGTGACCGAGAGGTCATTCGCGTTGACTGCGGCCGACACCTCCTCGGGAAGCGGTCCGGAGTTACCAATGCAGGTCATGCAACCGTAGCCGACCGGATAGAAACCGATCTCGTCGAGGTACTCGGTGAGACCCGACTTTTCGTAGTAGTCGGTGACGACCTTAGATCCCGGCGAGAGCGTGGTCTTGACCCACGGCTTCGACTTCAGGCCCTTCTTGGCTGCATTGCGAGCAAGAAGACCCGCGGCGATCATGACCGACGGGTTTGAGGTGTTCGTGCACGAGGTAATTGCCGCGATAGTGACCGCACCGCTCTTCAGTTCGAAGGCGTCGCCACCGTCGATCGAAACTGACGCCGGCGTACCGACGGTGTAGTTCTTGATGTCGCTGTTGAACTGCGACTTTGCCTTCGACAGTTCGATGCGATCTTGCGGACGCTTCGGGCCGGAAATCGAGGGTACGACGGTCGAGAGGTCAAGCTCCAGGTATTCGCTGAAGACGGGCTCGCTGTGCGGGTCGAACCAGAGCCCTTGTTCTTTCGAGTAGGCCTCAACGAGTGCAATCTGCTCTTCGCTGCGACCCGTCAGACGCAGGTAGTCAAGCGTGACGTCGTCCACGGGGAACATTGCGGCCGTCGAGCCAAACTCGGGGCTCATGTTTCCGATGGTGGCGCGGTTCGCGAGAGGCACCGACGAAACACCGGGGCCGTAGAACTCGACGAACTTGCCGACCACCTTGTGAGCGCGAAGCATTTCGGTGATCGTGAGTACAACATCCGTCGCTGTCACACCGGCCGGGATCTTGCCCGAGAGCTTGAAACCGAC
>CAZYYL010000022.1:0-11149 GCA_964651425.1 uncultured Microbacteriaceae bacterium
CCAGGTCCGCTGAGGCGGGACTGGGATCTGTATCCCGCGTCGCGGGTGCTAACGCTGCGACCTGCGAAGACCGCGATTGATTCGGCGAGCCCAGAACGGTCCTTGGTAAATATACGCCGTGTAGCCCTGCACAAGCGTTGCTCCGTCGAGGAGTCGTGCCCGAACATCCTCCGCCGTCTCCACTCCCCCGACTGAAATGACACAGAAGTCCGCGGGGACGACGGCACGAATTCGGCGAAGAATTTCGGAGCTGCGCGCAGCCACGGGCGGACCCGAAAGCCCGCCGGCTCCGATGGCGGCAACCTTGTCCGCTGGCGTGCGGAGAGGCTCGCGTGCGATGGTCGTGTTTGTCGCGATGATTCCGGAAAGCCCGAGTCGAACACTCAACTTTGCGATGGCATCAACTTGAACATCGTCGAGATCGGGAGCGATTTTGACGAGAAGAGGAACGCTGTTGGCCGCTTTACGGACAGCGGCGAGCAGTGGCTCGAGTGTGTCCAGCTCTTGTAACCCGCGAAGACCAGGTGTGTTGGGAGAACTCACGTTCACCACGAGATAGTCGGCCACGGGTGCGAGCAGCTCGGCGCTGCGAAGGTAGTCGGCCTGCGCATCCGCCACATCGATCACTCGGCTCTTGCCGATGTTGACCCCAATGACTGGTCGATTCGGGATGCGGCGCACGCGTGCGAGGCGGCGGGCAACAACCTCGGCACCCTCGTTGTTGAACCCCATGCGGTTGATGAGCGCACGGTCAGCGATCAAGCGAAAGAGTCGTGGTTTCGGATTACCAGGCTGCGGCATCGCCGTGACCGTGCCTACCTCAATATGCCCGAAACCAAACGCGCCTAGCCCTAGCGTCATCTCCGCGTTCTTGTCGAACCCGGCGGCAAGCCCAAACGGGGACGGGAACGAGAGTCCGAGTGCGGAAACCCGTTGAGTGCCTGCCGGTAAGCAGGCGGGTCGCATGAGTGACCGAACGATGGGCAAGCCCGCAGCTCGAATCACTCCCGAAGCGAACCAGTGGGCGCGCTCCGGAGTCATGCGCGCAAAGAAGACGCGGAATAACAAACGGTACGCGACACCACCGGCCCGTTGACGTTCGTCACTCACGTTCGTCACGATGACAGGCCCTCACTGCCTGCGCCCGTCCCGCCCGTCGCATGCTCGTTGCGGAGCTCAACGACCGCGCGTTCGAAGTCATCGAGGGATTCGAACGCTTGGTAGACGCTCGCGAAACGCAAGTAGGCGACTTCGTCGAGATTCTTCAGTGGCGGCAGAATCGCCAGGCCAATTTCGTTGGCATCAATCTGGCTCACACCGGTCGCGCGTACGGCCTCTTCGACTTGCTGAGCGAGCACGGCCAAGTCGGCATCGGTGACCGGGCGACCCTGGCAGGCCTTGCGCACACCGGACACAATCTTTTCGCGACTGAACGACTCGACCACCCCAGACCGCTTGATCACAGTGAGGCTCGCGGTCTCCGTCGTACTGAATCGACCGCCACACTCTGGGCACTGGCGGCGTCGACGAATGGACAGACCGTCGTCGGCGGTGCGTGAATCAATCACGCGCGAGTCGGGATGACGACAGAACGGGCAAAACATGAGTTAGTCCTTCGACTCGGGGTGTGACGTGAAACGTGCGTCCACGGCGTCCGCGTGGGCGGGCAGGTTTTCGTCATCGGCGAAGACTCGAATGTGCGATTGAACGCCGCGCAGTGCATCCATTGAATAGTCGATAACTTGCTGGGCGCGCAAGAACGTGTACGAGCCGAGACCCGCCGAGAATTTTGCTTGTCCCGCCGTCGGGAGCACGTGGTTCGACCCGGCGAGGTAATCGCCAAGGCTCACCGGGCTTGTGGATCCGACGAACACGGCACCGGCGTTGACCAACCTCGGGAGAATTTCGCTGGGCTTGACCGTGTGGATTTCAAGGTGCTCCGGCGCATAAAGATTCGACACCATGACCGCGACGTCAAGATTGGGAACCAACACAATCGCCGACTGGTCGCCCGAAAGTGCAGTCACCACTCGGTCACGATGCAGTGTCTCGGGCACCCGATTCGCCAGAGAGGTCTTCACAGCATCAGCCAAATCAGCCGACGTTGTCACGAGCACAGCGGATGCGAGTTCGTCATGTTCCGCCTGCGAAATCAGGTCAGCCGCAACCAAGTTCGCATCGGCCGAGTCATCGGCAATGATGAGAATCTCGGTCGGACCGGCCTCGGAATCGATTCCGACGACTCCGCGCACCAACCGCTTCGCCGCCGCGACGAAAATGTTACCCGGCCCCGTGACGACGTCAACGGGTGCGAGTCCCAGCTCATCAATTCCATACGCGAGAGCTCCGATAGCACCGGCTCCACCCATTGCATACACTTCGTCAACACCGAGCAGTGCTGCCGTCGCCAAAATGGTCGGGTGAACGCGACCATCACAGTCGGCCTGCGGCGGTGACGCAATGGCCACCGAAGACACCCCAGCGACCTGCGCGGCGACGACGTTCATAATCACGCTCGACGGATACACGGCCTTTCCGCCGGGCACGTACAGCCCGACCCGCTCTACCGGCAACCAGCGCTGCGTTACGGTTGCGCCAGGCGCAAGTGTGACCTGTCGTTCTGGCGGCACGCCGGCTTCCGATGCCAGTCGAACCCGTCGAATTGACTCGAGAATCGCAGCCCGAAGATCCGGGTCGAGAGATTCGGTTGCCGCGGCGAACTGGGCAGCGGGAACTCGAATGTCGGTTTCGGACACACCATCAAACTTGAGCGCTTGGTCGCGAAGGGCTACTTCGCCTCGTGCGCGAACATCATCGATCAGGTCGCGTGCGGAAACCAGCGCCGCGTCGATATCCATGGCGATGCGTGGAAGTTGATTCTGAACTTCGGACCTCGAAAGTGTGCCGTGGCGGAGGTCGATGGTGCGAATCATGATGCTCTCAGTTTAAGAGTGTGCGGCGCAGGCTGGTTCCGCATGATGAACCGGGCTTGCACTACAACGCACTTTGTTATGACGCGATGCACGACGGTCCCAGCAGTGTCTTGATTTCGCCGTAGAAGTCCGCCGAAACCCGAACGCGATCCGGAAGCTCGAAAATGCGAACTCCATCCTGGCGAGTCAGTCGAAGGCGAACTTCCGTTTCGCCGGGATGGCGATTGAAAACAGCGCGAAGCGACTTGAGCGTCGATTGAGTTGCCCGAACCTCGGGGATCAGCAGTGTCAAAGGACGACCGGGTTCCGTCACAGTGAGTTGCGGAACCGTGAGCGAGTTCGCATGGAGGGCGACGCCATCGTCGCGATTATTTACACGAGCCTTGATCGCGACGACGGTATCGGTCATTAACATCGGGCTGAACTCCTGAAAACTTCGCCCCATGAAGAGCACCGAAATCTCACCCGAAAAGTCTTCCAAGGTCACGCGCGCGTATTGATTTCCCGACTTCGCCGTACGTCGCTCAACTTCGGTGAGAAGCCCGGACACGGTGACGATGGTTCCGTCGGGGACGTCATTCTCGTCGTCGAGGAGTGCGCCGATGGACGACGTTGCATGCTTCGCGAGTTCGATTTCAAGACCGGCAAGCGGATGATCGGACACATACAGACCGAGCATCTCGCGTTCGAACGCCAGCTTTTCGCGCTTCGACCACTCGGGTCGTTCGGGCACGGTGTTCGCCACCTCATCGAACTCGAACATGTCGCCGAACAAGTCGACCATTCCGTGAGCTTCGTTCTTCTTCAGGCTGACGGCCGAGTCGATTGCCTCTTCGTGAATCTCTACGAGCGCACGACGCGTTGAGCCCATCGAGTCGAACGCACCCGCTTTGATGAGTGATTCCACCGCCTTACGGCTCGCAGCCACGGCCGGAACTTTTTTGAGATAGTCGTGGAACGACGTGAACGCGCCCTTTTCCTTTCGGGCAGTCTTGATGACTTCCACGACGTTGGATCCGACGTTGCGAATCGCGCCGAGTCCAAACCGGATGTCCTCACCCACGGCCGTGAACCGACCGTCCGATTCATTGATATCTGGAGGGAGAACTTTCATGCCCATGCGTCGGCATTCCGAAAGATAGAGAGCGAGCTTGTCTTTACTGTCGCCCACGCTCGTCAGCAAGGCGGCCATGAACTCGGCCGGGTAGTTGGCCTTGAGGTACGCCGTCCAGTAGCTGAGCACACCGTAGCCGGCAGAGTGTGCTTTGTTGAAGGCGTAGTCCGCGAACGGAACGAGAACTTCCCAGAGCGTTTCGATCGCACTCTTGCTGTAACCGTTCGATGCCATGCCGGCGCTGAATCCCTCGAACTGTTTGTCGAGTTCATCCTTCTTCTTCTTACCCATCACTCGGCGCAACACGTCCGCTTGTCCGAGGGTGTAGTTGGCCACCTTCTGGGCGGCGGCCATCACTTGCTCCTGGTACACGATGAGGCCGTAAGTGCCATTGAGCACTTCGCCCAACGGCTCTTCGAGTTCGGGGTGAATGGGCGTGATCTCCTGAAGACCGTTCTTGCGCAACGCGTAATTCGTGTGCGAGTTCACACCCATCGGACCCGGTCGGTACAACGCGATGACAGCCGAGATGTCTTCGAAGTTCGTGGGCTTGAGCTGTCGCAGCAGCGCGCGCATCGCGCCACCGTCGAGCTGGAAGACACCGAGCGTGTCTCCACGACTCAACAGCTCGTACGTCTTCGGATCGGCGTCGAGATCGAGCTTTTCGGGTTCGACCAGAACACCACGGTTCGACTGGATGTTCGACAGCGCGTCTTCGACGACCGTCAAATTTCGCAACCCCAAGAAGTCCATCTTGAGAAGACCGAGCGACTCGCACGGCGGCTGGTCGAACTGCGTGATGATGTTGCCATCATCTTCACGAGCCATGATTGGCAGCACGTCGATGAGTGGTTCAGCCGACATGATTACACCGGCCGCGTGCACGCCCCACTGACGCTTGAGATTCTCGATGCCGAGCGCGGTGTCGAATGCGGTGCGGCATTCCTCGTCGGTCTCGACAAGAGCGCGAAGTTCGTTCGCCTCTTTGTAACGTTCGGCGTCTTTGTTGAACACGTCGGTGAGCGAGATGTCTTTGCCCATCTGGGCCGCGGGCATCGCTTTCGTGAGCTTGTCTCCGACAGAGAACGGCAAGCCCAGCACGCGCGTGGCATCTTTGAGTGCCTGCTTGGCCTTGATTGTTCCGAACGTGACGATCTGAGCAACGCGGTCATCGCCGTACTTCTCCGTCACATAACGGATGACCTCGCCACGTCGACGATCGTCGAAGTCAACGTCGACGTCGGGCATGCTGACGCGGTCAGGGTTGAGGAATCGTTCGAAAATAAGGCCGTGTGCCAGCGGGTCAAGTTCGGTGATGCCCATCGCGTAGGACGCCAGAGAACCAGCTGCGGAACCACGACCCGGCCCAACGCGGATGCCCTGCTTACGCGCCCACGCGATGAAGTCGGCAACCACGAGGAAGTATCCGGGGAATCCCATCTTGACGATGACGTCGATTTCATAGGCAGCCTGAGTCTTGTGTGCCTCGGAGACGCCATTCGGAAAACGACGTTCGAGTCCGCGTTCGACCTCTTTCGCGAAGAAGGATGCTTCGGTTTCTCCATCGGGCACCGGGAAGCGCGGCATGAGGTCACGCTTTTCGAACGACGACTCGCACCGTTCGGCAATGACCAGAGTGTTGTCACACGCCTCGGGAAAGTCGCGGAATACGTGACGCATTTCTGCGGCCGACTTGAGGTAATACTCCTGTGACTCGAACTTGAATCGATTCGGGTCGTGAACCGTGGATCCGGCCTGCACGCACAAGAGTTTGTCGTGCGCATCCGCATCCGCTGCATACGTGTAGTGAAGGTCATTCGTCGCCACGAGCGGGAGGTTGAGGTCTTTGGCGAGCTGCAGCAAATCGCTCTTCACGCGGCGCTCGATTTCGAGACCGTGGTCCATCAACTCGACGTAGAAATTTCCTTCGCCGAAAATATCCCGATAGTCGGCTGCTGCCTTGAGTGCTTCGTCGTATTGGCCCAGCTTGATCCGGGTTTGAATCTCGCCACCCGGGCATCCCGTCGTGCCGATGAGACCAGTTGCGAACTGCGAGAGCAACTCGCGGTCCATACGTGGCTTGTAGTACTGACCTTCGATCGACGCGAGGGATGACAACCGGAACAGGTTGTGCATGCCCTCCGTGCTCGATGACAGCAACGTCATGTGCGTGTAGGCACCGTTACCCGAGACGTCGTCTTGTCCCCCGTCGCCCCAGACGACACGGGACTTGGTCTTGCGACTGGCGGGGGCAAGGTAGGCCTCGGTACCAATAATCGGGCGGATGCCGAGGCTCTTGGCCGTCGACCAGAATTCGTAGGCGCCGAACATGTTGCCGTGGTCGGTGATCGCGATTGCCGGCATCTCTTGTTCGACAGCAGCGGCGAGCAACTGCTTGATGCGTGCTGCGCCATCGAGCATCGAATACTCGGTGTGCACGTGTAAATGAACGAATGAATCGCCATTACTAGACACGTGTGCGCTCCGAAAAGTTTGGTTGAGCGCTCAGTCTACGCGCGCGAAATGCCCGCCCGCAGAACCTCGAGGGCGTGTTTGAGGTCGGCCGGATAGGGCGACTCAAAGTTCACCCGCTCGCCCGTTGTTGGGTGTGTAAAAGCGAGTTTGTGCGCGTGCAGCCACTGCCGCGTGAGACCCAGCTTCTTACTGAGAGTGGGGTCAGCGCCATACAACGAATCCCCGACGCAGGGGTGGCGTTGCGCCGACATGTGTACGCGAATCTGATGCGTGCGACCCGTTTCCAGGTGAATTTCGAGAAGGGATGCACCGGCGAAAGCTTCGATTGTCTCGTAGTGCGTGACGGCATGCTTGCCAGCGCTCGTCACCGCGAACTTCCAGTCCGACGATGGGTGTCGCCCAACGGGCGCGTCAATCGTTCCGGCGAGTGGATCCATTTGACCTTGAACGACCGCGTGGTAAATCTTCTCGACCTCGCGATCGTGAAAAGCGCGCTTGAGTCGCTCATACGCGATTTCCGACTTGGCGACGACCATCGCGCCACTCGTACCGACATCAAGTCGATGGACGATACCCGCTCGCTCCGGCGCACCCGAAGTAGAAATCCTGAAGCCAGCCGCGGCTAGACCACCGAGAACGGTCGGACCTTCCCAACTCGCAGCGGGGTGGGCAGCGACACCGACCGGCTTGTCGACAACGACGATGTCGGCATCATCGAAGAGTATGCCCATGCCTTCGACAACCGCCGGAACGATGACTGCCTCGCGCTGGCCCTCCCACGACACGGTCAGCCAGCCACCCGCTCGGAGCTTGTCGGACTTCTTCAGGAACGTGCCGTCGAGCTCCACGGTTCCGGCGTCGCACGCGTCGGCCACGACGGTTCGCGACAGACCCAACATGCGAGCAATCCCTGCATCGGCCCGCTCACCATCAAGACCGTCCGGAACTGGGAGTGACCGGGACTCCACAGTTACGCCTTCGCGTTCTTGGAAGTCGTGTCGTTTTTGCGCGCCGGACTCTCGCGAGTTCCGTCGAGTTTGAGACCGAGCAAGCTGAACCAGCCAAACAAGATCATCGCGGAGACGATGCACATGTCGGCGACGTTGTAGATGGCCGGCATCATCCACGGCGTCGATATGAAATCGATGACCATGCCATTCGGAAGACCGGGCTCACGCAGAAGACGGTCGGTGAGATTGCCCAGAGTGCCACCAAGAAGCAAGCCCAACATGACGGCCCACCGAACCGAATGGATGCGCCGTGCAAAGACCGCGATTGCCACGACGACCGCCGTCGCGAGCAAGGAGAAGATCCAGGTCATGCCACCCGCGAATCCGAACGACGCCCCGGGATTGCGAACAAAGATGAGATTGAAGAATCCGGGAACAACGTCCACCGTTTCGCCTTCGGCAAGGTTCGCGACAACGAGTGCCTTCGTGACCTGGTCAATCGTGTACGCCACGATGGCCACGCCGACGATGACTGCGATCATCCAGACGGATGCTCGCCGTGCGGCCGCGCTCACCGAGCTGATGCCGCCTCGGCAGTCATGCCATCGAGGTCTTTCAGCTGACCCTCAATGTAACCGCGAAGCTTCGAGCGGTATTCACGCTCGAAGGTGCGAAGTTCGTTGATGCTGTTTTCGAGCATGGCGCGCTCCTGGTCAAACTTGTTGACCTTCGAACGAGCGTTCGTCTCAGCTTCCGCGATGATTCGAGCGGCAGTCGCCTGACCTTCCGCGACGAGAGCGTCACGCTTTTCAATTCCTTCCCGCACGTGTTCCTCGTGCAGACGACGAGCGAGTTGAAGCAAGTTGTTCGACGATGTGGAGTCAACGCCAGCCATCTCGGGGAAGTCTGCTGTGGGGAAGGCTGTCGTCGCTGGAGCAGTCATCGGCACGCCACCCGCACGCGCTTCGGCTGAAGCAGCCCGCTTGCGGAGATCGTCGATTTCTTGGTTCAGACGGCGCAGTTCGATAACGATTTCATCAAGGAAGTCATCGACTTCGTCTTGGTCGTAGCCCTCGCGAAACTTGGTTTGCTGAAAACGCTTGTTCACCACATCTTCAGGTGTCAACGCCATGGCTTTACGTCCTTTGCTTACGCGAACAGGTTCGTCAAGTCTTACTCAACAAACAAAATCAAACCTAGGCTAGCAAACGTTAGCGAAACGCGAGTGCCCCGTACATGATGACGATGGCCGCGAGCAGCACAATCGTCCACGAGAAGTCGAGAGCAACGGCACCCATGCGCATCGGACGCACAAATCGACGTACGAATAAAACGGGTGGATCCGTCACCGAATAGACGATATTCAGCAGCACGAGGACGAGCCCGCGTGGTCGCCAATCGGGTCGAAACGCTCGCGCGAAATCACCAATCAGTCGACCCCACATGAGGAACGTGAAAACAACCATCACGTAGTACACAATCGTGGCAACCCACGAGACGGCGCTCACGATTGACCGACGCGTGTGACTAGTTGACGAAAGTCGAGTCGACTTCGCCCGTGTTTGCGGGGTCATCGCCCGACACGGCAACCGACTCAGGAGACAGCAGGAATACCTTGCTCGTCACGCGGTCAATCGATCCGAACAGTCCGAGCGTGAGGCCGCTCGCGAAGTCGATGATGCGCTTTGCGTCGTGCTCCGTCACGTTCGTCGGGTTCATGATGACGGGAACGCCTTCACGGAACGCTTCAGCGATCGTGCGTGCATCCGCATACGTCTTCGGCTGAACGGTCACGATTTCGTTGACGCCGTGAGCAACCGGGGCATTCTTCTGCGCGCGGGTCGGCATCTGAGTCACCTGGGCTCCGCGGGTAGCCGCACCGCCACGCTGTACCGGTGTGGTCTCGTAACGGTCGTCGTAGTCTTCTTCATCGGCGAGACCGAGGAATACGAGCGACTTCTTTAGTGGGTTAGCCATGGGATGCCTCCATCAGGGTGAAACTCTTGGATTGAGGTTAACCCGGCGTGGGTCGATATCCCGTGATTGCCGTGCCAATGCGAAGGTGTGTCGCGCCGTGCTCGATGGCGGCAACGAAGTCGTGTGACATTCCCATCGACAGCCAGTCAGCACCCGGGTGGTCTTGTTGCAAGCGGATACTCGCCTCGCGCACTCGGGCAAACGCGCGAGCTGGCTCCTCATCGAGTGGCGCGACGGCCATGATCCCGCGCAGCGCCAAGGATTCCTCGCGCGCAATGTGACCGGCAAGCGCGAGCATTTCGTCGGCATCACTCGTTCCGCCGCGACCACCGTCCTCGGTGAGGTTCATCTGCACGAGCACATCCAACACGGCGTGTTTTCGCTCACCAGGGTCACCACCAGCAAGCGCGTCGACGAGTGAGGGTCGATCAACGGAATGCACGACGTCGGCATAGCGCCGAACGGCTTTCGCCTTGTTGGTTTGCAGTTGCCCGATGAAATGCCATGCGATGCCCGACAAGTCAGCACACTCGGCCGATTTGGCTTCGGCCTCCTGGTGACGATTCTCGCCAACGTCTCTCACGCCGAGATCGTAAAGATCTCGAACCAGTTGCGCTGAATGAAACTTTGTCACGACGACGAGTGTGAGCGATTCGGGGTCTCGATTCGCCGACCGAGCCGCATCCGCTATTTCACGGTGAACGGCCTCAAGCCGTTCCCGCAACGACGCGGCGAGTTGCATCAACGCAAGAAGTCAGGCACGTCGAGTTCGACGTCGTCCGCCGGAAGTCCGAGCGAATACGAGATCGAGCTCGTACGCGCAGGCTCGGCCATGTGCGCACCAAAGTCGGGTTCTGCGTAACGCTGTTGTGAACCGGTGTTGACGAACGGGTCATCTGCATCGACGAGCTCGACAGCTGCGACGTCTGGCCCACGCGAGGTCGTGATGATTCCAGTTTCAGCGTTCTGAGCTGCGGGGTACGCGCCATGATCGCTGAGCTTCTTCGGCTCTCCTCCGTCGAATCCGGCCGCGATGACGGTGATGCGAATCTCATCGCCGAGCGTGTCGTCAATGCCGTTACCGAAGATGATGTTGGCTTCGGGATGCACCGACTCCTGCACAAGCTTGACGGCTTCGTTCGTCTCGAAGAGGCCGAGGTTCGACCCACCTTGAATCGATACGAGCACGCCACGAGCGCCTTCGATGCTCGCTTCGAGAAGGGGTGACGCGATTGCGAGCTCCGCTGCCTTGATGGCGCGGTCAGCGCCTCGTGCTTCACCGATGCCCATGATGGCCGAGCCCGCCCCCTGCATGACCGACTTCACGTCGGCAAAGTCAAGGTTGATGAGGCCAGGAGTCGTGATGAGGTCAGTGATGCCCTGAACACCTGCGACGAGAATCTGGTCGGCAACCAAGCACGCATCCGTAAACGTGATGCTCGGGTCGCTGATCGCGAGAAGGCGTTCGTTGGGAACAACGATGAGTGTGTCGACTTCGCCGCGGAGGGCGAGGATTCCGGCCTCTGCCTGAAGCGCGCGGCGCTTGCCTTCGAACGCGAATGGCTTTGTCACGACACCAATAGTGAGGGCCTGGATTGACTTCGCAATTCGGGCCACAACGGGCGCTGCGCCGGTTCCGGTACCACCGCCCTCGCCTGCGGTGATGAACACCATGTCGGCACCCGCGAGGGCCTCTTCAA
>CAZYYL010000023.1:0-6051 GCA_964651425.1 uncultured Microbacteriaceae bacterium
GCAACAACCCGACGCGCAGTCGCAACCGTTCGCGTCAGCGCGGCCCGGGCCTCAGTCCGTCCTAGCGGCTCGGCCCACTCGGCCTAGTTAGCGGGCGGATACACGGGCTCAGTGCCCGCGGAACCGCTCGTGCCGCGCGCACTCTCGATGAGGCGCTGAAGCATCTCTTCTGAGGTGGTGTCATCGCCGGGGCGATTCGCCTTGCGGTGACCGTGGTAATCGCTCGATCCCGTCACGATGAAGTCCAAGTCTCGGTGGTACTCCCACAATGTTGCGAGTGCTTCGGGGTTGTTCCGGCGGTTTTCCTGGTGATCAAGTTCAAGGCCGCCGAGACCCGCTTCGAGCATGATTTCCAAATTGCGCTTCGGCATCGTGCGATCGGTGCGGGCACACGGGTGCGCAAGAATACTGACGCCACCTGCGTCTTTGACGAGTTCGATGGCTTCCATAATGGGCATGCGACCGGATTTCGGCACGTTGTATGGGCTGCCGGAATACAGAATTCGCGCGAAAACATCGTCAGTATCGGCTGCGTGACCGCGCCTCACGAGCGCCTCAGCGATGTGCGGTTTTTGTGGCGCAGCTCGCCCTGCGATGGACAGGACCTCATCGAAATCGATGTCGAAGTCCGCCTGAAGGTTTGAGACAATTTCGCTTGCGCGTTCTTTCAGCTGTTCGTGAACCCGCTCCATCGCCGCGAGTAGCCGGGGCGACTCCGCGTCGAAGAGGTACGCCAGCAGGTGCATCCCCCCGGCATACGGCGTGACAACCGAGAGCTCGGCCCCAGGAATGAAGGTCATGCCGAGGCGGGAACATTCGTCTGCAGCCTCGCGCCAACCGGCCGTGATGTCGTGATCTGTGAGTGCCATCGTGCGCACTTCGTGGGAGTGAGCGGCCTGCACAACCTCGGTGGGTGAATCCGTGCCGTCCGACAAATTGCTATGTAAATGCAAGTCAATCGGGGACTGTGCCCGGAATATGCCACTCATAGTGTCATGCTAGTGGTCGATGTTCTCCCGAATTCTTGCTACTCTCGCCGGTCTCGCCGCGACCGCGATTCTCGTCGTGGCGTTCTGGCCACAGCTCATTGGCTACCAGCGTGTGTGGCCGTTTGCGGTCACCGTCGGCATGCGCGGACTTACCAGCATGCTCGCGGTGATGGTCATCTTCTTGCTCCTGGTCATTGGACGCGTGGGGCGTTGGTTGCAACGCACGACGGGGACGTTGAGCATCCTGTTGCTCGTATTCGTCGTGGCGAACACGTGGCTCTTGATTACCCGCGGTTTCGACAACAACGAACTCATCGAAACGCACGCCGATGACATCACGGTGCTCTCGTGGAACACGATGGGAGGCTCGCCCGCACCACTCGCCATCGCCGACCTTGCCCTCTCGTCAGACGCCGACATCATCTCGCTGCCCGAAACAAACCAACAGACGGCGACGAGTGTGCTGAGCATCCTCGATTCATCAGGCAAGTCGATGACCTTGCTCACGAATGCGTTCGATGACGTGTACGCCGCCCACAGCACGACACTGCTCATCAGCAAAGACCTCGGCGAATACGAGTTAAAGACCACGGGTGGAGATACGTCGACCGCGCCGACGCTCATCGCAGTTCCGGTCTCGGGCATCGGCCCCACCATCGTTGCCGCTCACGCGAGCGCACCCGGACCCGGCACAATGGAAAACTGGCGCAAGGATGTGGGCTGGCTTGCCGAAGTGTGCTCGGGCGCAGATGTGATCATGGCCGGTGACCTCAACGGCAGCATCGACAACTTCACCGGACTCGGCCCGGCCGCACTCGGCAAATGTGCCGACGCGGCCCAGGTGATGAATGCCGCCGCCATCGGTACCTGGCCGTCGTGGGTGCCAAGTTTTGTTGGTGCTCCCATCGACCACATCATGTATTCCGGACCCTACCTCGCGACCGAATTCCGTGTGTTCGACAACCCGGCCGGATCGAAAGCCGACCACCGACCCATCGTCGCGCGACTGACGACCCAATAGAAACGAGACCAACGTGGGTAAAACAGAAAAAGACGAAAACCGCTCGACGACTCCCGAGTCATCCCAGTTCCGAGAGTTCATTGGCTCGGGATGGGCCGACCGAGTTGACGAGAAACCCGCCGTTCGCGAGGTAGCCAGCTTCGCCGCATCCCGTCGCAAGAAACTGTCGGCACTGTTTGCGGGCGAACGACTCGTGCTCGAAGCCGGTGCCATGAAGGTGCGCTCAAACGACGACCATTACGTATTCCGCGCGCACTCTGATTTCGCGTACCTGACCGGATGGGGTTCCGACAGTGAACCCGACTCCGTGCTTGTCTTCGAGCCGTCGGCTAACGGCCACGACTGCGTGCTTTATTTTCGGTCGCCGGCCGGCCGGGACTCGGATGAGTTCTACGCCAACCCACAGATTGGTGAGTTCTGGATTGGTCGCCGCCCGTCGCTCGAGCACGTCAGCGTCGAATTGGGAATCGCCACGCGTGACCTCTCAGAACTGACCGGCGGGTCGATGGATGACCAACTCGCGAAGCGCGTGGCCCGCGAGCTCTCCGAGATGCGTCTGGTGAAAGACTCCTACGAGGTCGGTGAGATGCGTGTGGCCGTCGACGCAACTGCACGGGGATTCAGCGACATTTCGCGCGTCATCAAAAAGATCGTGGGCAACCACCGCGGCGAGCGACTCGTTGAAGGTGCGTTCGCTTCGCGCGCGCGACTCGACGGCAACGGTGTGGGGTACACGACCATCGCAGCGAGTGGCGCGCATGCGTGCATCCTTCACTGGACACGCAACGACGGCACGGTCAACGCGGGCGATCTGATTCTCATCGACGCAGGCGTCGAAGCCGACAGCTACTACACGGCCGACATCACACGCACACTGCCCGTCGATGGCACGTTCACGCCGATTCAACGCAAGGTGTACGAAGGCGTGCGCAAAGCGGCTGACGCCGCCTTCGCCATCGTCAAGCCAGGAATTACGTTCCGGGATGTGCACGCCGAAGCCATGCGTGTGATTGCCGAACTCACCGCCGAGTGGGGACTCCTCCCCGTCACCGCCGAGGAGTCGCTCGACCTCGCCAACCAGCACCACCGTCGATACATGGTGCACGGCACAAGTCACCACCTTGGCATGGACGTGCATGACTGCGCCGAAGCGCGCAAATCGATGTACATGGACGGCATCGTCGAAGCCGGCATGATCTTCACGATTGAACCCGGTCTGTATTTCCAGCCAGATGATCTGACCGTCCCCGCCGAATACCGCGGCATTGGCGTGCGCATCGAAGACGACATTCTCGTGACCGAGACCGGCGCGGAGAACCTGTCGGCGGGCATCCCTCGCACCGCCGACGACGTCGAAGCATGGCTCGCCTCCCACTAGGCGAATAAGGTGGACAGGTGAGCGCAACACGAGTTTTTGCCGCCCGCCTGGCCGGGTGTCTCGTCTTCAACCCCGCGGGTGACCGTGTGGGGAAAGTGCGCGATGTGTTAGTGGTCTACCGCCACGAGAATCCCCCGCGCGTTGTGGGACTCATCGTTGAAGCCGTGGGCAAGCGACGAGTGTTTCTGTCGATCGGGCGCGTCGCATCCATCGGCAATGGTCAGGTCATCACCGCGGGCGATTTGAATCCGCGCAAGTTCGAACAACGTGGCGGCGAAGTTCGTGTGATCGCCGAAATGCTCGGCCGTCGCGTGCACTTCAACGACAAGTCGGGCGATGCGGTCATCGAAGACGCGTCAATCGAATCGACCGGTCCAGGCGAATGGGAAATCACGAGCCTTTTCGTTCGTCGTCCGCGGGCCTCAGGCCAGCCGTTCGCCAAGGGTGTCACCGCGTTGGTCGGTTGGGATGCCGTCACCGAACGTCAACCCGATGGGGAATCGCAATCCGCCGAACAACTCATCGCGACCTACTCCGAGCTGAAGCCCGCCGACTTGGCGAACACGCTGCTCGATCTGCCAAGCGAGCGCATGATGGAGGTTGCGGAAGAGCTTCCGGATGACCGTCTCGCCGACGTGCTCGAGGAGATGGACGAGAGCGACCAGGTCGAGATCATCGAGCAACTCGACGACGAACGTGTCGCCGACGTGCTCGAGCAGATGGAACCGGACGACGCAGCCGACCTCATCGCCGAGCTCCCGCAGGAGCGCGGTGAGCACCTGCTCGACCTCATGGAACCCGAAGACGCCGAAGACGTGCGTCTGCTCCTGAGCTTCGGCGCCGACACCGCGGGTGGTCTGATGACCACCGACCCGATCATCCTGTCGGCCGAATCGACCGTGGCCGAAGGGCTCGCGATGATTCGCCGTCACGACACCGCGCCGGCACTTGCGGCCGCCGTGTGCGTGACGCTTCCGCCGTACGAGTCCCCCACGGGTCGCTACCTCGGACTCGTGCACTTCCAGCGCATGCTGCGCTATCCGCCGCACGAGCGACTCGGCACTCTCATTGACTCGGGACTTGAGCCCGTGCAGGCGACGACTTCCGCCGCTGAAGTCGCGCGTATCCTCGCCAGTTATAACCTCGTGTCGGTGCCCGTTGTCGATGAAAACCACCGTCTTGTTGGCGTTGTCACGATTGACGACGTGCTCGACTACCTTCTGCCTGACGATTGGCGCAGCCACGACGAAGACGCAGCATCGACCCCGCGCGTCTCGACCACGACCGGTTCAATTCGCACCGGCGACCAACGAAAGAAGGTGACCCGTGGCACGCGCTAACCAGCACGATGAGCGCTGGGACACCCCGAAGGGTCTCAGCCCGCTGACGCGTTCGAATCAGAACCGCGACACGTTCGGTCGGATCACCGAGTCGATCGCTCGTGCGATGGGTACGCCGTGGTTCCTTCTCGGGCTTTCAATTTTTGCGTTCACGTGGTTGCTGTTCAACACGTTCGCGCCCGAAGAGTGGCGCTTCGACTCGGCTGCCATCGGCTTCACCGCGCTCACGCTGATTCTGTCGCTCCAGGCGTCGTACGCGGCCCCCATGATTCTGTTGGCGCAGAATCGTCAAGATGACCGCGATCGCGTTCAGTTCGAACAAGACCGCATTCGTGCCGAACGCAACCTCGCCGATACCGAGTACCTCGCCCGCGAAATCGTCGCGCTTCGCCTTGCGATGAATGACATGGCAAGCAAGGAATTTATTCGCCAGGAACTACGTGCGCTGCTCGAGGAGCTCGATGCTCCCGCGAAGCCGGCCAGCAAACCCGCGACGAAACCGGCTTCGAAATCCGGCGCCAAGCCGACGGCAAAGCAGGTTGCCAAGGCACCGGCAAAGCGCCCCACGACTCCGCGCGCCAAATAGTCGTGAGCGACCCGACCCTCGAAGATCTCGTGCGCGCCGCCGCGGGCAACGTCAGTGATCCCGAGTTGCGCCGGCCGCTCGGCGAGTTGGGCATGATCGACGGCGTTTCGGTGGGTGACGGCGGAAGCGCATCCATCACGGTGAAATTGACCGTCGTAGGATGCCCCGCCGCAAAGACCATCGAACGGGATGTGCGTGATGCGGCCCTGACCGTGCAGGGCGTCTCAGCGGCCTCGGTCATCCTCACTGTCATGACAGAGGATGAGCGGGCTCAGCTTCGTGCGGAACTCCGTCCCGGTGAGCGAGCCAACCCGTTTGGTCCCGGCACTCTCACTCGCGTGATCGCCGTCGCAAGTGGCAAGGGTGGTGTCGGCAAATCGTCTGTGACGGTGAACCTCGCCGCCGAACTTGCCCGACGCGGCTTCGCCACCGGAGTCATCGACGCCGACGTCTACGGTTTTAGCGTGCCCGCGTTGTTTGGTCTCGCGCCAGGTGGTCAGCCCGTTCGGCCCGTGCGCATCGACGACATGATCGTGCCGCCCGTCGCGCACGAGGTGAAGGTGCTTTCGATCGGCATGTTCGTCGACGACAGCGATGTCGCGGTCGCCTGGCGCGGGCCGATGCTTCAGCGTACGGTGAGTCAGTTTCTGTCGGACGCATGGTTCGGCGCGCTCGACTTCTTGTTGCTTGACCTTCCGCCCGGCACGGGTGACGTGGCCATCACGGTCGGTCAGCTG
>CAZYYL010000023.1:6151-11134 GCA_964651425.1 uncultured Microbacteriaceae bacterium
ACCCTGCGAGCGGATGCCGATGCCGGCGTCCCCGTCGTGCTCGCGCACGCGCAAGACCCGTCTGCGAAAGCGATTCGAACCATTGCCGACGCGCTCGAGAAGCGTCCGGCAGGACCTCGGTCGCTGACGCTACTGCCTGCTAACTAGCCAGCGAGGCAAATCGCGATTTAGGTCGATTCGCCGTCAAAGGGCGTCGACGCGTTGACGTCGCGGGTCGGCTTGACTACGGGCTTGGCGACTGGCTTGGCGACTGGTCTGGCGGTCGGCGCCGCATCCGATTTCATGGGCGCGGAAACTGGTCGCACCGGCGTCGCCGGTTCGTCCAACAACGCCTCACGAATGATGCGGCGCGGGTCGTACTGACGCGGGTCGAGCTTCTTCCAGTCGATGTCGTCGTATTCGGGGCCGAGTTCGTCGCGCATCCGCCCTTTTGCGTTATCGGCCATGTCGCGCAGACCGCGAATGAAACGCGCAAAGCTCGCGGCGGCGGCAGGAAGGCGGTCGGGCCCGATGATGAGAATGGCAATGACACCAATGAGCAGCAGCTTCTCAAATGTCAGACCGAACACTCTTCGAGGATACTCGCGCGAACCCGGGCAGTTCACGCACCCCGATGATCTCCTCCTAACCCAATAGGCTGAACACGAGAGGAGGCACCGTGAGCGCTCACGAGTTGAACTGGGTCTACGCCGAGGAATTCGCCGTCGAAACGTCCGTCATCGCGCGTGCCCGTGAACTCTCCCTTGAATACGGTGTTGAGCCGATTTCCGCCGCCGTGGGCGCGCAGATTGCCGTTCTCGCCGCCACTATCAAGGCCGAGAACATCATCGAAATCGGAACGGGTCTCGGCGTCAGCGGACTCTGGCTTCTTCGTGGCGCACCCACCGCGAACATCACATCGATTGATCACGAGTTCGAGTACCACGACCAGGTCAAAGTGATTTTTGCCGAATCCGGACTGCCCCACACCCAGCTTCGCCTCATCACTGGTTCGTCGTCCGAGGTGTTGCCACGCATGAACGAGGGTTCGTATGACATCGTGCTCATCGACTCCGACCCTAAGCAATTGCTCGAAAATGTCGAGCACTCACTTCGTCTCGTTCGCGTCGGCGGACTGATTCTCATCACGCACGCACTGTGGCATGGCGAAGTTGCCAACCCGGTGAAGCGCGGCGATATTCCGACGGCATTCCGTTCGGTGCTCACGCTCGTCGCCGAAAGTGACGCGGTTCTCGCCGCGCTCTCTCCCGCCGGCGACGGTCTGTTGCAGATTTCGCGCGTCAGCTAGACGGCCGAACCCGTCCCATCCACACGCAAAACAAAACCCCGCTCGAAGCGGGGTTTCATTATGAGATCGAATGTCTCGGTGGGGTGTGACCTAAGCGGGCACAACTCCCGAAAGAACCGAGTGCAGTTCCTTCGCCTCAGCGTCGTTGACGGACACGACGAGTCGTCCGCCACCTTCGAGGGGAACACGAACAATGATCAGTCGGCCTTCTTTGACCGCTTCCATTGGTCCGTCACCGGTTCGGGGCTTCATAGCAGCCATGTACGCTACCTCTTTCTCGAAAAGCGTATAACTATTATCCCACGGTCAAAGTGACCCAAAAACCACACGATGGGGCTTTACGACCCCGCGCTGGCGCGGTTATTACGGTGGAGTCCAGTCATAGTCAGCGACCGACCAGGCTGCCCCAATCCAGAAGAACTGGGCCACGATAAACAACACGATGAGGGATGCGCGATACACGCGCGACCGCGGTGCCGCAACGATTGCGAGCCCCGGAAATAGGGGGCTCAAGACCCTGAACGTGCTCGACTGCGGAAAGAACACCGCCAACACGTACAGCCCGTAACTCAAGCACCAGAGCCGAATTTCGGCGCCGACTCGTCGCGCAGCGGGGAGCAACAGCACTCCGCCGGCGAGCACGACGAGACCGCCGAGCATCACATAGCCCCACGGTTCGGGTGGCCACCCCCATTGCTGGGTCGTCCACCATTGCATGCCCTGTACCCACGGCGTGAACGGCACCAGGTCGACGTAACCGATGTATGCGGAGCGCCACGCAAGTTCGGTGTCGAAATAGGCGGTGGGCACATCCGTCACGATGGCCGCCGCGATCGGCCACGCGAATCCGGCAACCACCAACCAGCCGACAGTCATCGACGTCGCGATGCGGTCCGACACCGTGAACTCCTCACGACGTCGTCGCACATACCTGGTCACCCCGTGAATGAGCACAACGAGTGCCAACGCGAGTGCGCCCGGCCGCGTAAATGCAAGAACAGT
This sequence comes from uncultured Microbacteriaceae bacterium, assembly GCA_964651425.1. Lineage (GTDB taxonomy): Bacteria > Actinomycetota > Actinomycetes > Actinomycetales > Microbacteriaceae > RFQD01. Next base: position 8,442 of record CAZYYL010000023.1, read on the forward strand.
ACCGAACAACAAGACGAGTCCGTAACGCTTCTCCGACAGGTAGAACAGCGCAACCGCGATGAGGAACATCTGCAGCGACTCCGCGTAGGCGACTTGCAACAGCGGAGCGGTCGGCGCGAGTCCAAACAAAAGCACGGCGAAAATCGCTTGCCCGCCCGACGTGTGCTTCGCCACCAGCCGATACAGATAAAAAGACGCGCCGAGACCCGCCAGCAGTGAGATCGTGATGCCCGCACTGTTCCAGTCGAACCCGAACGTCATGAGCACGCGCGCGAGCAAAGGGAACACAGGCAGGAACGCCCACGCATTCTCACCGACGTGACCGTCGTCGGTCATCGGGAGTTCACTCGGGTAACCCGAGACCGCGATGATGTTGTACCAGCGACCATCCCACAGCGACGAAAAATCAAAGAGTGACGGATGCGCGCCCGTCCACGCGTTCTCCGCTTGGTTGTTCGCGTAGAACAAGAGCAGCGCAGTGCTCACGGCGCGACCGATGATCCACGCGACGAGAACCGCAACCCACCACGGCATGCCCCACGCGCGGGTGCCCCGCACACCGCCGGTTCGCGCGCGGCTAGCTGAGCCAGCCACGCAGAGCTCGCTCACACTCGGCGATCTGGGCGATCACGACGTGCTCGTCATCCGCATGCGCAAGCGACGGGTCGCCCGGCCCGAAGTTGACGGCCGGGATGCCCATCGCCGAGAGTCGGGCCACATCGGTCCAGCCGTACTTCGGCGCTGGCGCGGTGCCGACCGCCGCGACGAACGCCTGCGCCGCCGGAACTTCGAGCCCCGGTCGTGCACCGGCCGACGAATCGGTCACCGTCACGTCATAGCCCTCGAAGAAGTCCATCAAGAATTCACGCGCCCCATCGACCGACATCGACGGCGCGAATCGGTAGTTCACGCTGAGCACAGCGTCGTCGGGAATGACGTTGCCCGCCACTCCCCCACTCACGCCCACGGCGCTGAGCGACTCGCGGTAGTCGAGTCCGTCGACGGTCACCGTGCGTGCCTCAAACCCCGTGAGCTTCGTGAGCGCCGCGCCCAACTTGTGGATCGCGTTGTCACCCTTCCACGCGCGGGCGCTGTGGGCACGGGTGCCGGTGGCGCGCACATCCACTCGAATGGTGCCGTTGCAGCCACCTTCGACGAGACCGTTCGTCGGCTCGCAGAGCACTCCGAAATCGGCGTCGAAGATTTCGGGATGTGTGCGTGCAAGTCGCCCGAGCCCGTTGAGTTCCGCCGCCACTTCTTCGTGGTCGTAGAACACCCACGTCACGTCGGCCCTGGGCTCGGAGAGTTCGACCGCAAGTTTGAGTTGAACGGCGACGCCCGCCTTCATGTCGACGGTGCCGCGACCGACGAGCACGGGCACACCGTCGCGCGTCTCGTGACGAACGGGAAGGTTGTGGTTCACCGGGACGGTATCGATGTGTCCGGCGATGAGTACGCGGCGGGGTCTGCCGTTGAGCGTTCGGTTGAGGTTAGTGCGCGCGACGATGGCATCGCCATCCCGGACCACCGTCAGATGCCCGGCGGCCCGCAGAGTCGTCTCAATCGCGTCCGCGAGTGCGCCCTCGTTGCCCGACACCGACTCGATGTTGCACACCGCTTCGGCAATCTCGTGCACCTCACGCGTGAGGTCGAGTGCGGGCGCAGACATGGCTCAAGTTTAGGGGCGGGTAACCTTGTCACCATGAGCGCACCGACCAATGCACCCACGACAGCGTGGGGTCACGGCCTCGCGACGACCGCCCTCGATGGCACAGTCCTCGACACGTGGTACCCCGCTCCGCAGTTGGGTGCTCTGCCCGCGAGTGAATCCGCATGGAACGTGCCGGCTCACCTCGCCGACCTGGTGGGCGAGGATGCCCGTCGCCGCGTGACCGTCACAGCGGTCACGGTCGAGGTCGATCTGACGAGCCCTCCGGTTGATGCCTCCGATGCCTACCTCCGGTTGCACCTGCTCTCGCACTTGCTCGTCGCGCCCAACTCGATCAACCTCGAGGGGCTTTTCGGCCGGCTCGAGAACGTTGTCTGGACGAACGCCGGCCCGGTGCACCCCGCCGACTTCGAGCACCTTCGGCCGGCGCTCTTGCGTGCGGGCATTCAGGCACAGGGCGTTGATCGTTTTCCTCGACTGACCGACTACGTCACACCTGAGCGCGTGCGCATTGCCGATGCTTCGCGCGTGCGCCTCGGCGCTCACCTCGCTCCCGGTACCGTCGTTATGCACGAGGGCTTCGTCAACTTCAACGCGGGCACACTCGGGGCATCGATGGTCGAGGGTCGCATTTCGCAGGGCGTGATCGTCGGTGACGGATCGGACGTCGGCGGTGGCGCATCCATCATGGGAACTCTCTCAGGCGGTGGCACTCAACGCATCTCGATCGGTGAGCGCAGTCTGCTCGGCGCCAACTCGGGCCTCGGCATCTCGCTGGGTAACGACTGCGTTGTCGAGGCCGGTCTGTATGTCACCGCGGGCACGAAGGTGAGCTACCTCGACGGCGGAGAAACCAAGACCGTCAAAGCCGTCGAGTTCTCGGGCGCGGACAACCTGCTCTTCCGTCGTAACTCGCTGACCGGTGTGGTCGAGGTTGTGTCACGGTCTGGCGTGGGCGTCACGCTCAATAGCGCTCTGCACTAACCGATTCGCGCGGCGTTGCGCCCGCGAGTCGCTAGATCTT
>CAZYYL010000024.1:0-10923 GCA_964651425.1 uncultured Microbacteriaceae bacterium
CGGGGTATTCGTTGCCGTCTTCCCACTTCATGGTCTTGCTGGAGCTCACGGTCGAACGCGTGAGGAACGAGGTACCCGAAGCGAGGTCGTGGAAGATGACCGGAGCGTACTCGGGGTGAATTTCAGCCTTCATTGTGTTCCTTGTTTTCGAAGAAATATCTCGTTAAGAAACCGACACGCCAGCATAGCAAACAAAACCACCGGCAAAAAACACTGTCGCGCTTGGGGCCTAGACGCGGGCGCGGGCCCAGAAGCGACCGGACTCGTGAGCGACATCCACGGTCACGCCGAAAGTGCGCGAAAGATTCGCACTCGTGAGCATCTGTTCGATCGGACCCTGGTCAACAACTCCCCCGCCCGCGAGCAGCAGCGCGTGCGTGAATCCGGCGGGAATCTCTTCGACGTGGTGCGTAACCATGACAATCGCCGGAGCACTCGGGTTGCTCGCAAAAGCGCCCAGCATCAACATGACTTCTTCGCGACTTCCCAGATCGAGTCCCGAGACGGGTTCGTCGAGCAACAGCAACTCAGGGTCGGTCATGATCGAGCGAGCAATTTGCGCACGTTTGGTTTCACCCTCGCTCAAGGATCCGAACGGGCGGTCGGCGACACCGTCGAGGCGCCATTCCGCGAGTACGCGCCGGGTGCGACGAACGTCGATCTCTTCAAACTTTTCGCCACGCGATTCTGCGGCCGCAAAGGCGGCGGTGATCACGGCCTGTTCGACCGTTTCCGATGCGGGGATGCGCTTGACCATGCCGCTCGAGGCGAGACCGACGCGCGGGCGCAACCAATCGGTATCGGCAGAACCGAGGTCGTCGCCCAGTACAACCGCCGTGCCCGAGTCCGGCGTCTCCCACGCAGCTACGAGTTCGAGCAATGAGGTCTTGCCGGCACCGTTTGGTCCGAGGATTACCCAGCGCTGGTTCGACTCAACGGTCCACGTGATGTCGGCGAGGACGGTTATCCCATCGCGAACCAATGAAACGTGTGTCAGATCGAGAACCGTGCTCATAACCCCATGCTACTTAGCTCTCGCGCGCAAACTAACGCGCGAACCCGCTAGAGAACGGACTGGTAGATGGCAATCGTCTTCGACGCGATGGAGTTCCAGTCGAAATGCTGTTGCGCACGAAGGCGGGCCGCCTGCCCCATTCGACGCGCCCGATCTCGATCACTCAGTGCGTCAATGAGCGTGCTCGTCAGGTCAGCGACAAACTGCTCGGGGTGATGAGGAGTTCCGGTGCCGTCGGTGGCTTGGTCAATGGGGACGAGCCAACCAGTTTCACCATCGACGACGACCTCGGGAATTCCACCCGTGGCGGTACCAACCACGGGAATTCCGCATGCCATCGCTTCGAGGTTCACAATGCCAAGCGGCTCATAAATTGACGGGCATACGAAGACGGTAGATGCGCTCAGAAGAACTTTCATGTCATCTCGCGAGAGGTGTTCACCGATCCAGATGACCCCGGAGCGTTCGGCGGACAGCGCCGCCACGCCGTCGTCAAACTCCGCTTTGATTTCCGGTGTATCGGGCGCACCCGCGCACAGGATGATTTGAACGTCATCGGGAAGCCCACGCAGCGCAGCAAGCAAATACGGGAGACCCTTTTGACGGGTGATTCGACCCACAAACATGACGGTGGGTCGAGTCGTGTCGACATTGAATCGCTCGAGAACAGCGTCGTTCGTCACGGGCTTCCAGTCCTCGACATTGATGCCGTTGTGCACGACATGAACGCGTGCCGGGTCAAGTGAGGGGTAGGCGCTGAGGATGTCGTTGCGCATCCCATTGCTGACAGCAATGACCGCGCTGGCTGCGTCAAACGCGTTGCGTTCAATCTCGCTGGAAAGTCGGTATCCCCCACCGAGTTGTTCGGCTTTCCACGGACGGAAGGGTTCGAGCGAATGAGCGGTGACGACGTGAGGGATGCCGTACACAACCTGTGCCAATCGACCCGCTTCGTTCGCGTACCACGTGTGGGAGTGCGCGATCTCGGCGTCAGCGAGGTTCGCTGCCATCGCCACATCTACCGCGAGCGTTTGAAGAGCACCATTGGCTGTCGACATATCAAGGGGCACGTCGTAGGCGAACGTGTCGGCATCGTCGCGTGGTTCGCCGAAACAGTGCACACGAACATCCATTTGCAATCGCAATGCTCGAACGAGTTCTGCAACGTGAACGCCGGCGCCACCGTAAATGTTCGGCGGGTATTCCTTCGAGATGATGTCAACTCTCATGGATGGAACACTATCGCCGCTGACCACTAGGGTTTTCACATGATGTCAAAGAAGATATTCGGAATCGTCCTCGCGGGCGGTGAGGGAAAGCGGCTGATGCCGCTGACCGAGGACCGTGCGAAACCGGCCGTTCCGTTCGGGGGCCAATATCGCCTCGTCGACTTTGCCATCTCAAATCTGGTCAACTCCGGCCTTCGGCAGATCGTGGTTTTGACGCAGTACAAGTCGCACTCGCTTGACCGTCACGTTTCACAGACCTGGCGCATGGGAACCCTTCTCGGTTCATACGTGGCTTCTGTGCCCGCTCAGCAACGTCTCGGCAAGCGCTGGTTCAGCGGCAGCGCAGACGCAATCTTGCAGAGCCTTAATCTCATCGGTGACGAGAAGCCCGACATCGTTGTCGTTGTTGGTGCAGATCACGTGTACCGCATGGACTTTTCGCAGATGGTGCAGGCGCACATCGACAGCGGGCGCCGCGCATCCGTCGCCGCTATTCGTCAACCCATCGAGATGGCCGACCAGTTCGGTGTCATTGAGATTGATGACGATGACCCCACCAAGATTTCTCGTTTCCGCGAGAAGCCCAAAGATGCTGTCGGGCTTCCGGATGCGCCACACGAAGTTCTGGTCTCAATGGGTAACTACGTGTTCGACGCCGATGCGCTTATCGAAGCCGTCGAGCTCGATGGTGAACGTGCGGATTCAAACCATGACATGGGTGGTGACATCATCCCGTGGTTCGTTTCGCAGAACGACGCGAGTGTCTACGACTTCAAGCGCAATGATGTTCCAGGTTCGACGGACCGTGATCGCGCGTACTGGCGTGACGTGGGAACAATTGATTCGTTCTTCGACGCACACCAAGACCTCATCGCCGTGTTGCCGATCTTCAACCTCTACAACATGGACTGGCCGATCTACTCAATGTTGGTGAACTCTCCCCCGGCCAAGTTCGTGCGCGATGATCGCGGACATCTCGGCGTTGTGATCGATTCGATTGTGTCGCTCGGCTCACTCCTGAGCGGAACTCACGTCGAACGCAGTGTGCTGGGGCCCTGGATTCGTTCCGACTCAGGTTCGGTCATCCGCGACTCGGTGTTGTTCGACAATGTGCAAGTTGGTCGCGACGCGGTCGTGCAACGCGCGATTCTCGACAAGAACGTCATCGTCGAGCAAGGCGCTCGTGTCGGCGTCGATCACGACCACGACCGTGCCCGCGGTTTCACCGTGACCGATTCGGGAATCACCGTGGTCGGAAAGAACGTTCGCATCAGTCCATGATGGATGCGTGACGCAAACACCTCGCACCTACAAGCTCGTCGTGCTCGATGTCGACTCGACGCTCATTGAAAACGAAGTCATTGAGCTCATCGCAGCTCGCGCTGGGTCGCTCGAACTCGTCGCCCGCGTCACGGAACGCGCCATGCGTGGCGAACTCGACTTCGCCGAGAGTCTGCGCGAGCGCGTTGCGACCCTGGCTGGTTTGTCGGTGGATGCCCTCGCTGAGGTCCGCGCGCAGGTGACCGTCTCAAAAGGCGTGCCCGAATTGATCGCTGCCGTGCACGCGGCGGGCGGGCACATCGGCGTCGTGAGCGGTGGATTTCACGAAATTCTCGACCCGCTAGCCGAACAACTCGGGCTCGATTTTTGGCGAGCGAATCGTCTCGAGGTGGCTGACGGAAAACTGACCGGACGCGTATCCGGACCGATTATTGATGCCCAGGCGAAAGCGGATGCTCTGACGGAATGGGCCAATGATCATGGCGTCGCGCTCGACCAGACTGTCGCAATTGGTGACGGCGCAAACGACCTCAAGATGATGGCGGTTGCAGGGTTGTCAATCGCGTTTGACGCTAAGCCCGTGGTGGCCGCGCAGGCGGATGTCTCGCTGACCGAGCGCAATATGACGCCCGTCGTGGAGCTTCTCGGGCTGAGCTAGTGACCCATTCCGAGGCCGCCGTCGACGGGGATGACCGCACCTGAAATGTAGGACGCGTCGTCGCTTGCGAGCCAGACGCACACCTTGGCGACTTCTTCGGGTTGAGCAAAGCGACCTGCAGGAATGTTCCGCTTGTATTCGGCTTGCTGTTCCTCGGGCAGTTCAGCGGTCATATCGGTCTCAATGAAACCAGGTGCGACAACGTTCGCCGTGATGTTACGGCTGCCGAGCTCACGAGTCAGCGAGCGCGCCATGCCAACGAGAGCACTCTTCGACGACGAGTAATTCACCTGACCGGCAGAACCATAAAGTCCGACCACGCTCGAAATGAGAATAATTCGACCGAATTTTGCTTTCAGCATGCCCTTCGCCGCGCGCTTGACCACACGGAATGATCCGCCGAGGTTGGTGTCGACGACGGTGTCAAAGTCCTCGTCACTCATACGAAGAATGAGGGTGTCGCGAGTGATTCCCGCATTGGCGACAACGACCTCAATGGCGCCAAGTTTCTCTTCAACTTCAGCAAATGCGCGGTCGAGGCTCTCTCCATCGTTGACATCTGCGACGACGGTCAACGCACCCTTCGGGCCTGATCCACTGCGTGCAGTCACGGCAACGCGGTGCCCTGCGGCGATGAATTCCTCGGCCAGCGCGTAGCCGATTCCTCGGTTTCCGCCGGTGATGAGAACGGTGCGAGCGGTCATGGTGAAATCTCCTTCGCGCAGGTGGAGCCTCAAGCATAGCCGTAGGCTTGTGCGCAACGAGGGGGCTTCCCGTCACGTATCGAGGTGATTCGTATGCAGAAACGAACCCAGTCCGTCACAACACTTATTGACTCACCGGCAGATGATCGTCGCCGGCGAATGATTCGCTACACCGTGGCCATGTGCATCCGCGTGGTGTGTATTGTGCTCATGCTCTTCGTCAAGGGCTGGCTTCTCGTCATCTGCGCTATCGGCGCCATTTTTCTTCCCTATTTCGCGGTCGTTGTTGCCAATGCAATCGCGCCACCGCGAGAAGGCACCGTCGAGGGGCCGGGTGCGATTATTCGAGCGGATGCCCGTGACGACGACTAACCCTCGGGGTCTTCGACTTCTGCTGACGCGCAGGTGGATTGGCTATCTCGTACTTGCGCTCGTATTCGCCGTCGCCTGCGTGAGTCTGGGGATGTGGCAGTTCGCGCGCCTGGAAGAGTCACGAACGCAAATCGCTCGAGTCAAAGCCAATTACGACAGCACGCCCGTGGTCTTGGAATCGGTGATCACGACTCTCGACTCGTTCACTCTGTCGGATTCGTGGAAGCAGGTCACCGCTTCGGGTCGTTACCTCGATAACCAACAGATTCTGGTGCGGAGCCGTCCACTGAATGGTGATGTCGGTTTTGAAGTCCTCGCTCCCTTGCGACTGAGTGACGGGAGAATTTTTATCGTGGACCGCGGGTGGATTCCTTCGGGCGACACGACGGCGGTCGCGAGCCGTGTGCCTCAACCTCCAGCGGGTGACGTGACCGTCATCGCGCGACTCAAGCCGAGCGAGCCTGCGCTTGCGGGACGCGACGCCGTGGATGGCACGGTTCCGACCATCCACCTTCCAATGATTCGCGAGCTCATCAGGGCACACTCAGCGGACGCGCCTGTCATCGTTGGCGCGTATGGACTTGTCGTCTCGGAATCTCCCGCCGTCACGGAGATGCCAACGCCGGCGGAAAAGCCCGAGCTCGACGAAGGTCCACACCTCAGCTATGCGCTGCAGTGGCTCATTTTTGCCGTGATGGGCTTCGTCGGACTCGGCCTCGCCGTGCGAAACGAACGACGTATTTCGGCCGGACTCAAGGAAGCGGACAACCGACCCGTGATTGCTCGACGACGAACGGATGAGTCGGACGAGGATGCCATTCTCGACGGTCGCTAAAGGGCTCGGAACGTCCCGCTTGACGCGGGCGCTTGTGGAACTCGCCGACTAGGACAGCGAAATGAGGTCGGCGTAGTCCTTGTTCCAATGGTCTTCAACGCCATCGGGCAAAATGAGGACGCGCTCGGGGTTGAGCGCCTCGACGGCCCCTTCGTCGTGGCTCACGAGCACCACCGCGCCGGAGTAACTCGCGAGAGCGCCGAGGATTTCATCACGGCTGTGCGGGTCAAGGTTGTTGGTGGGCTCGTCGAGCAGCAGCACGTTGGCACTCGAAACCACAAGCATGGCGAGAGCGAGTCGGGTCTTCTCTCCACCAGAGAGAACACCGGCCTTCTTGTGGGCATCGTCACCGGTGAAGAGGAAGCTACCGAGCACCTTGCGGGCTTCGGTTTCATTGAGGTGCGGTGAGGCCGAGACCATGTTTTCGAGAACGGAACGCGATACGTCGAGTGTTTCGTGCTCCTGGGCGTAGTAGCCAATCTTCAGCCCGTGACCGTCGAGAATCTCACCCGTGTCTGACTTGTCGACACCAGCGAGAATGCGTAGCAGCGTGGTCTTACCGGCACCGTTGAGTCCGAGCACAACCACTTTGGACCCGCGGTCGATGTTCAAGTCGACAGCGGTGAAAATCTCGAGCGAGCCATAGCTCTTTGACAGGTCACGGCCCATGAGTGGAGTTTTCCCACACGGCGCAGGCTCAGGAAAACGAAGCTTTGCGACGCGATCTGTCGCGCGCACATCCTCAAGACCGCTGAGAAGTTTCTCGGCTCGCTTCGCCATCTGTTGGGCCGCGACGGCCTTTGATGCTTTGGCGCCCATCTTGGCTGCCTGCATCTGAAGTGACGATGCCTGCTTCTCGGCGTTTGCGCGCTCGCGCTTGCGGCGCTGCTCGTCTGATTCGCGTTGGCGCTGGTAGTTCTTCCAGTTCATGTTGTAGATGTCGATGACCTGGCGGTTCGCATCGAGATAGAACACGCGATTGACCGTGTCGCCGACGAGTTCGACATCGTGAGAGATTACGATGAGTCCACCCTGGTAGCCCTTGAGGAACTCACGGAGCCACCCGACGGAATCGGCGTCGAGGTGGTTGGTTGGTTCGTCGAGCAACATTGTCTTGGCACCCGAGTACAGAATGCGTGCGAGTTCGATGCGGCGACGCTGTCCGCCTGACAGGGTCTTCAGGGGTTGGTCAAGGATGCGATCCGGCAATGCGAGGTTGCTGGCGATCGCCGCCGCTTCGGCCTCGGCCGCGTATCCGCCCAATGCAAGAAAGCGGTCGTTGAGGCTCGAATAGCGCTTCATGCCTTGGTCGCTGACCTCGGGGTCTGGACTTGCCATTTGATCTGTGGCTTCGCGCATTTCCAGCACGATTTGACCGAGCCCACGAGCGTTGAGGATACGCGTGCGGGCAAGCTCTTCAGGGTCGCCCGAACGGGGGTCCTGCGGAAGGTAGCCAATCTCGCCGATGCGCTCGATCGAACCCTCAGCGGGCTGAAGGTCACCTGCAAGGGTCTTTGTCAGGGTGGTCTTCCCGGCACCGTTGCGACCCACGAGCCCAATTTTGTCGCCGTCGGAGACGCGAAACGACACATCGCTCATCAGTACGCGAGCCCCCACGCGCAGCTCAAGGTCAGACACATTGAGCACGGAGGCAACCTTCTAGAGACAGTGGCCCACGAGACGGGCGGATAAGACTCCCCTAGTATATTTCCAAGCCACCCAGAAGATATTCACGGGTGGATGTTCCGCCAAAACATCACGGAGATACTTATGTCGATCGCACTCAGCCCTTCACTCCCGGTTCTCGCCGATCGACTCGGTGCACGCACCCTGGCGACCAACACCGCGTTCGTTGTGGGTGGCGCCGGACTCACCGCTATTGCCGCACAGATTTCGCTTCCGATGTGGCCCGTGCCGATCACCGGCCAGACCTTCGCCGTTCTCCTCGTTGGTACCGCCCTCGGAATGTGGCGAGGGCTGATCGCTATGGCGTTATACCTTGCGATGGGTGCTGTCGGACTTCCGGTTTTCACGAACGCGCAGGGCGGCCTCGAGTCGCTCAGCGGTGGTCCGACGGTTGGCTACCTCCTCGGTTTCGTTCTCGCTGGTGCACTCACGGGCTGGCTCGCGCAGCGTGGCCTCGACCGGTCGGTTTGGGGTGCCATTGCCATCTTCCTCGCCGGTGAAGCCGTCATCTACGCCGTTGGCCTTCCGATGCTCTCGGTCTTTTTACGCAGCATCGATGTGCCGAGCGACCTGAGTGCGACCTTGCTCGCGGGGTTCTACCCGTTCATTGTGGGCGACGTGCTTAAGGCCGTGCTTGCGGGCGCCGTGTTGCCGCTGACGTGGAAGCTCGTCAATCGCGCAAAGTAATCATCAAGAAAAACGGGCCCGAGTCTCGTGACCGGGCGCGTTTTTTGTTGGCAGAGTTCCCTACGCGAGCGAGTTCAACGCCTGTGAGAGGTCGTCGACGAGATCGCTCTCGGTTTCGATTCCGACTGCGATACGCACGAGGTTGTGCGGCACGGCCAGCGCCGTCCCCTCGACCGAGGTGTGGGTCATCCCTGATGGCCATTCAATGAGTGATTCCACTCCGCCGAGAGACGGGGCGAGGATGAACAACTCAGTGCGCGTGGTCAGAAGCCGAGCTGCTTCGGGGCCCGCTTTGAGTGTGACGGACATCATTCCGCCGAATCCGCTCATCTGGCGGGCGGCGATGTCGTGGCCCTGGTGTCCCGGTAGGCCTGGGTAGTACACGCGTTCGACGGCAGGGTGATGCTCGATCGCGCGGGCAACGGCAAGGGCGTTGCCCGAATGGCGTTCCATGCGCACGCCCAGCGTTTTGATCCCACGAAGCGTGAGGTACGCGTCGAACGGGCTCGACACCGCTCCGAGCCAGTTCTGCATGTTGTAGACCTGTTCGGCCAGCTCGGTCGAGTTAACGACGACGGCGCCACCTAAGACGTCGCTGTGCCCACCGAGATACTTCGTCGTTGAGTGCACGATTGCATCCGCACCGAGTTCGAATGGGCGTTGAAGTGCCGGTGTCGCGAAAGTGTTGTCAACAAGCACGAGAGCGTTGTGTCGATGAGCGACTTCTGACACGGCTGCGATGTCGACGATCGACATGATGGGGTTCGAGGGCGTCTCGATTCGCACGACTCGAGTGGGCGTACTCGCGAGCAGCGCATCCAGACCAGTTAGATCACTCAGGTCAACGGCCGTGTGTGCGATACCCATGGGTGCATAGACAGAGGCGAACATTCGGTATGTGCCACCGTAGGCGTCAAGACCCATCACAACGTGATCGCCAGGTCGAAGGAGCGCGCGAAAGAATGCGTCTTCAGCCGCCATTCCACTGGCGAACGAATAACTCGCGGCACCGCCTTCGAGCGTCGTCAGGGCATCCTGCAATGCCGTGCGGGTCGGGTTCGCGCAGCGACTGTACTCGTAACCAGCGAGCAACTCACCCGGGTAGTCCTGACGGTACGTCGTCGTGAGGTGAATCGGCGGCACCACGGCACCGGTCAGCGGATCGGGGTCACTCCCCGCGTGAATCGCTCGTGTGTCAAAGCCCGTCACAGTGTTCTCCGAAATTTCGTGAGTGCGCCGAAGTGAGCGCACCATCGATTGAGACTAGATGGAGAAGCCGAGGGCTCGCATCATCTCTCTGCCATCATCCGTAATCTTTTCCGGACCCCACGGCGGCATCCAGACCCAGTTGATTCGGAACTGGTCGACAACCTTGTCGAGCGCTTGTGCGGTCTGCTCTTCGATGACGTCGGTAAGCGGGCATCCGGCCGAAGTCAGCGTCATGTGGATGACCAACGCGTCGTTCTCGTCGTCCCACATGAGGTCGTAGATGAGTCCGAGGTCGACGATGTTCACGCCGAGTTCAGGGTCCATCACATCTTTGAGTGCCTCGATGCACTCGTCGTAGCGTTCGGCGCTCAAAGGCGAGGTGCTCATACGCTCATCTCAAGAAAACGGTCGTACCCCTCGTTCTCGAGACGGTCGGCGAGTTCGGCCCCACCCTCTTCGACGATGCGGCCGTTCACCATGACGTGCACAAACTGAGGGTGAATGTAGCGAAGGATGCGCGTGTAGTGAGTGATGAGCAGAACGCCGAGGTCTGTCGCCTCCAATGAGCGGTTTACGCCTTCCGACACGATCTTAAGAGCGTCAACGTCGAGACCAGAGTCGGTCTCGTCAAGGACGGCGAAGCGGGGCTTCAGGAGTTCCAGCTGGAGAATCTCGTGACGCTTCTTCTCGCCACCGGAGAAACCTTCGTTGACGTTGCGCTCAGCGAACGTCGAATCCATGCGCAAGTTCGACATTGATTCGCGCATGTCCTTGACCCACGTGCGCAGTGGCGGTGCTTCACCAGCGACAGCCGTCTTTGCGGTACGTAAAAAGTTGCTCACGGTGATGCCAGGGACCTCGACTGGGTACTGCATCGCGAGGAAAAGTCCCGCGCGAGCACGCTCGTCGACACTCATGGCGAGAACGTCGACGCCATCCAGGGTGATGGTTCCGGCTGTGACGTTGTAGCGAGGGTGGCCGGCGATTGTGTACGCCAGCGTGGACTTTCCCGAACCATTCGGGCCCATGACGGCGTGTGTCTCGCCCGAGTTCAGATCGAGATTGACTCCGCGGAGAATTTCGCGGACGCCGCCGTCGGTTTCGACGTTGACGTGCAAGTCGCGAATGGAGAGAGTGCTCATGAGACGTCCTTCGTTACGTCGGTATCAACAAAAACTTCGCCGTCGATGACCTCGACGGAAAAGACGGGGACGGGCTCGTAGGCCGGCAACGTCAGTGGCTTGCCC
>CAZYYL010000025.1:0-10916 GCA_964651425.1 uncultured Microbacteriaceae bacterium
AGCCCAGACGATCGGCACGGACATTTTTGCCATTAAACGGAAAATCGCGACAGCGCTCGAAGTATCCGTTTTTAATCAAAAAGCGCGGGTCACGCTCTTCGGGGGTCATGCGGGCAAAAATCTCGGGAATGAGCAGCGAGATGTCCATCGCTGTTCGAGTTGCCGATCGGCCGGATGATCCCATTACGCCCTTGCCTTACTCAGAAGACGGGTGAACTCAGCCGAGAGGTCGGTGTACGCGGCTTCGGCGCTAGCAGGATGTGCGCGCAACACAAGATCGGTTCCTGTCGGAAGCGTCGTCTCATGAACGATCGCGCGAAGTCGCCGTTTGACGAGGTTGCGAGTTACGGCTCCGCCGACGGCCTTCGACACTACAAACCCACTTCGAGCAGGCTCGGCGTGAGTCGGTGCCGCGACTTCAGTACGAGTCACGTAGATGGTCATGTAACTGCCCGTTGCTCGCCTACCACGACGAACAACCCTCTTGAATTCAAGAGGGTTGACGATCCGACGTGCCCGGGCGAGCACTGGCGGTGCTTAGGCCGAGAGTTCGGTGCGCCCCTTGCGGCGACGAGCCGAAAGGATCGCGCGACCCGCGCGCGTGCGCATACGAAGGCGGAAGCCGTGGACCTTTGCGCGGCGACGATTGTTCGGCTGGAAGGTGCGCTTGCTCATGGTGTTCTCCGTTTCAGGTCACGGTTCACAATTGCCACGAACCGCTAAAAATTTGGGGCCCGTCGGGCCAACTTGTTAACGGTACGGGGTCGGCCACCCCTCGCGCAAACCGAGCGGCTCAGTGAAGACTTGCCCCAAAGCCATGTTGCGTTTATCCACAGGACTCGCTACCGTCAAGGACGTTATCCCCAGCCGACAATTTCGGGGGCGCGGCTGAGGAATTCTTCTTATTCTGGCGCGATGACTTGGACAATCGCCCGGTTCGATTCGCTATCACAGGGAGTGTTCGTGACCGACGCCGAACTCGCGACGACTTGGTCGACCATCCTCACCGCGCTCGAAAAAGACCCGGCGATTACCCCGGCGCTTTTCGGCTTTGCGACCCTGGTCGAGCCTCGTGGAATTATGGCCGGCACCATTTATCTCGAGGTGCCAAACGACTTCACCCGAAGCGTCATTGAACAGCGCCTGCGTGATCCGCTCTTTGCCGCTATCGGCTCCCTCGGCGCCGATGGCGATATTTCCTCATTCGCTATCGTCGTGAATCCCGAGTTGGCTGACGCGATGTTGGAGCGTACGGAGGAACCTACGTCTGTCACCGAGTCAACACCCGAGAAGGTGCGACCCGCCGCGGCTCCGAATGCCGATTCGCGACTTAATGCAAAGTACACCTTTGACAGTTTCGTTATCGGTGGATCAAACCGCTTCGCCCATGCAGCAGCGGTAGCTGTGGCCGAAGCGCCTGCGAAGGCCTACAACCCCCTCTTTATTTACGGCGACTCGGGTCTGGGCAAGACGCACCTGCTCCACGCGATTGGGCACTACGCAGAAAGCCTGTATCCGACAATCCGCGTGAAGTATGTCAGCTCGGAAGAGTTCACGAACGACTTCATCAACTCCATTGCCAATAACCGTGGAACCGCGTTTCAGGCCCGGTATCGCAATATCGACATTTTGCTGATCGACGACATTCAATTCCTTCAAGGCAAAGCGGAAACCCAAGAAGCGTTCTTCCACACCTTCAACACCTTGCATGATCACAACAAGCAGGTGGTCATCACAAGTGACGTTCCTCCGAAGAGCCTGACTGGTTTCGAAGACCGGATGCGAACTCGATTCGAGTGGGGTCTTCTCACGGATGTGCAGACTCCCGACCTTGAGACGCGAATAGCGATTCTTCGCAAGAAGGCCGAGAAAGAGAAGCTTAAAGTTCCCGACGACATCCTTGAGTTCATTGCGAGCAAGGTAACCAGCAACATTCGTGAGCTCGAGGGAACCCTGATTCGCGTGACTGCGTTTGCCAGTCTGAACAAAGCTGCGGTCGATCTTGCCTTGGTACAGACGGTGCTGAAAGACATCATCACCCTCGACGAAGACAATGTCGTCGCCCCCGTGGACATCATGAACACAACGGCGGATTACTTCAGGTTGTCGGTCGAGGAACTAACGGGAACTTCGAGAGCGCAGGCAATCGCGACGGCCCGCCAGATTTCGATGTACCTCTGTCGAGAAATGACGAATCTGTCGTTGCCAAAAATAGGTCAGCTATTTGGCGGCCGCGATCACACGACAGTCATGCATGCGTGTAAGAAGATCGCCGAGCTCATGAAGGAACGTCGTTCCATCTATAACCAGGTCACTGAACTCACCACTCGAATTCGCCAACGTTCCCAGTACCCCCGCAACTAGAACGCCGACAAAGACGAAATCCCTGAAAGAGATTAGAAAGTTTTCCCCTGTGGGTTTCTCTGTGGATAACTTCGATTGGCGGGACCTAAGTCTGTGGATGAACAACCGCGTGATGGGGACAACGCATCTCGGTGTCGCGCTGCACACCATGCGATAGACGAGATATCAACGCACCGCCAACATGTCACACACGTGTAGTTCGGCGCAGATCTTTCGAACTGGACCAATCAACACACATATCCACAAAGGTTAAGACCATTAAGAATTAAGTAATTGATGGCAAAGCTCAGATAACGGATTGTTGAACACAACATTTTCAAGCCCGTCTCTTCGACGCAGTAGCATGAGAGACCCACATTCAAACAAGGCGGATCACGTGAAGTTCCAGGTCAACAAGGACGTCCTCAGCGAGGCTTTGTCATTCGCGGTTAAATTACTGCCCGTTCGTACGTCACTGCCATTGCTCAGTGGTGTGCTGATTGAGGCCACGGACGACAAGGTGACATTCTCGACCTTCGATTACGAAACGTCATCGCAGACGTCGGTGACCGCCACGGTTGATCGTCCTGGCCGAGTCTTGGTCCTCGGGCGACTCGTCAACGAAATCGCTGGGCGCTTGCCGGCAGCTCCTGTCACGTTCGAACTGGTCGACGGCAAGGTCGTTGTTTCATGTGGCAGCGTAACTTTTTCGCTGCAGTGCATGCCCGTCGATGAGTATCCATCTGTTCCCAGCGTTGAAGGTGTCACGGGTCAAGTCCCTGGTGAAGCGTTTGCCGCCGCGATTTCGCAAGTCGTCGTCGCCGCGTCTCGCGAAGACAGCATGCCGGTCATCATTGGAGTGCAATTGGAAATCTCCGACACCACACTCAGCATGATGGCAACTGACCGCTATCGCGTCGCCATAAAAGATGTGCAATGGGATTCCGGCGCTCAAAAGATTGAACACACGGCCCTGATTCCAGCGCGCACTCTCCAAGAAATCGGAAAGACGTTTGGAAACGCTGCGACCATCAGCCTTACGTTGGCGACAAAAGACGATCGCGAGGTCATCGCGTTCCACGCCGACAATAAGACAGTGACCTCCCTTCTTATCAAGGGCACATTCCCACCCGTCCGCCGCCTCTTTCCCGAAGCCGTCGAGAATTACGCTGTGGTGAATACAGCTGAATTGATCGAGGCCACTCGTCGCGTAAAACTTGTTGTCGAACGTGAAGCGGCACTCAAATACAGCTTCCGAGACAACAGCATCACTTTGGAAGCGCTCGGCGGGGAACAGGCCCAGGCCTCTGAAACAATTCCGGCTGCGATTACAGGTGTCGAGTTGACGGTGTCACTCAAACCCGACCTCCTTCTTGATGGGCTGAATGCGGTTCACTCGGAGTTCACGCGTCTCGGTTTCAACAGTGGTGACAACCCCAGCAAACCGGGTCCTGTTCTCATTACTGGGCACACATCAAAGGGCGAGAATTCCGACCCGGCATATCGCTACCTGCTGCAACCCAACTTGCTTCTGCGCTAATCAAGGTTGCTCGCCCGTGTATGTCGCGCGCCTTCGTCTCACGGATTATCGAAATCACGCGTCGTCCGATGTAGCTCTCTCACCAGGAATCAATGTATTTCTTGGACCAAATGGTCAAGGAAAAACGAACGCCGTCGAGGCGGTAAATTTCCTCGCCACAGGAGGGTCACACCGCACACACTTGTCACATGCCGTCGTGAGAAGCGGTGTCACGTCCGCCGTGATCAACGCGGACTTGGTGAATGACACGCGTCAACTCAATGTGGATGTTCACATCGAAAGCGCAGGATCGAACCGCGCACGCGCAAACGGAAACGTCATCAGATTGAAGGAACTTTCCCGTTTCGTCCACGTCGTCCTTTTCGCACCAGAAGACTTGCGGCTCATTCGCGATGATCCAGATGTGCGCCGAAACTTCATAGACAGCGTCGTTGAAGTCCTGTCTCCACGAATGATTGCTGTTGCCGCGGACTACGAGCGCGTCCTGAAACAACGCAATTCATTGCTGAAATCGATTCGTGCCATTTCGAAGTCACAGCGCGACTACTCAACATTGGATTTGTGGGACGAAAAACTCATTTCACTGGGAACAGAAATTATGTGCGCGCGATTCGCCGCTGTCTCAGCGCTCCGGGAACCATTGCGGGCCGCGTATGTGGATATCGCCGGCGAGGATCACAACGCCCACATTTCTGTCTCGACGAAAGTCGGGGCCGAGTTCGACGAATCGACACCACGCGATGAAATTTTCAAAACTCTTGCGACAGCCCTGGCTGCCAAACGCGACGACGACGTGGAGCGAGGTCAATCCCAAGTCGGCCCGCATCGCGACGACATTCTCTTCGAACTGAATGCGTTACCCGTGAAAGGGTACGCAAGCCACGGCGAGACGTGGTCTTTCGCTCTCGCTCTCAAACTGGCCGCGGCTGAATTGTTTCGCCACGACGAACTCGGCGACCCAATCGTGATTTTGGACGACGTGTTTGCCGAACTAGATGAGGCCAGGCGAAATCGCCTCGCCGTCGCTATCGCGGGCTTCGAGCAGGTGCTCATCACCGCGGCCGTGCGCGCGGACATCCCCGAGATGAACGTCGTCAGTGAATTTTCCGTCGTCGCGGGCGAGGTAACACCATGACAGAAACTCCAGCGACAGAGCGCGTAGCGCCGGACGCCGTAGATTCGGAACCTTTAGCCACGGAGGCATATCTGCGACTGAAGTCCATATGGCAAGGACTTCCCGCACGACGCAAAAAACGTCGAACAACGACACCCGTGGGTTCGGAACCCTTTACGCCGGGACGTGACCCCGTGGGCATCGGCGACGCACTTGGTGTGATCACGACGGAATTCGGCTGGACGAAGACACTCGCACAGGCCGAAGTCATCACGGAGTGGTCGGAAATCGTCGGCGCGGAAACGGCCGCGAATACAAAAATCGAGCAATTCATCGACGGCATTTTGACAGTCCGGTGCTCCTCGACTGCATGGGCGACCCAACTGTCATTTATGGCAGCGGATGTGCGCACACAAGTCATCGCTGCACACCCGGACGCCGGGGTCGAGAAAATTACGTTTATCGGACCCAACGCCCCCTCCTGGAAACGTGGCCCCAAATCCGTTCCAGGGCGTGGCGTACGCGATACCTACGGCTAAATAGGCAAAAAGCCCCGGGGCGCCCAAAATCGGCGCGCAGAAGGCGAATTCACCTGCTTTCGACAGTGGCCGACGGTACAATCAGAATGAATTTTCTGCGTTGGGAGCCACATCATTTCCGAGTCGAACAAGACACCAAAGTCGGCGTCCGAACCAGCGGAGTACGGCGCCAACGAGATTCAGGTTCTCGAGGGCCTCGAAGCGGTCCGCAAGCGACCCGGTATGTACATCGGCTCCACGGGCGAGCGCGGCTTGCACCACCTCGTCTATGAAATCGTTGACAACTCGGTCGACGAAGCTCTCGCCGGTTTCTGCGACTTGATTGATGTGACGATTCTGAGCGACGGCGCGTTGCGCGTCATTGACAACGGTCGCGGAATCCCCGTGGATGAGCATCCGATCGAAAAGAAATCGACCGTCGAGGTTGTTCTCACGATTCTTCACGCCGGCGGTAAATTCGGTGGCGGCGGTTATAGCGTTTCCGGTGGACTGCACGGTGTCGGCAGCTCTGTCGTGAACGCGTTGTCACACACACTCGATGTCGAAGTTCACCGCCAGGGACACGTCTGGACACAGCACTATGACAGCGGAGTCCCGGCCGCACCGCTGGCCCAAGGGGGAGCATCCGATCGCACAGGTACGACGATCACGTTCCGCCCCAATTCGGACATCTTTGAAACGGTTGACTTCAGCTTCGAGACACTGCGTCAGCGGTTCCAGCAGATGACGTTCCTCAATAAGGGTCTGAGTATTCGATTGACGGATGAACGTCCCACCGCGACGGAAGAACAAGCCGCCGGCGTCACGTATCTCTACAGCCAAGGATTAGTCGACTACGTCGAGTACCTGAACTCAGCCAAGAAGGCCGACCTCGTCCACGACGAGATCATCTCGTTCGAGTCCGAAGACGATGATCGCAAGATCGCCGTCGAAATTGCGATGCAGTGGACAACCGCTTACACCGAGAGTGTGCACACGTACGCGAACACGATAAACACGCACGAAGGCGGTACGCACGAAGAAGGTTTCCGCGCGGCGCTCACGACTCTCGTCAATAAGTACGCGCGCGAAAAGGGCATTCTGAAAGACAAAGACGAAAACTTGTCGGGCGACGACGTGCGCGAAGGTCTCACTGCGGTGATCTCGGTAAAGCTCGCCGAACCCCAGTTCGAAGGTCAAACGAAGACGAAACTCGGTAACACCGAAGCAAAGTCGTACGTTCAACGAATCACGGGCGACTTCTTATCCGACTGGTTCGAACGCAACCCGGTGCAAGCGAAAGAAATTATCCGCAAATCCATCGTCGCGGCCCAAGCGCGACTGGCGGCGCGAAAGGCCCGTGAGACCACTCGACGCAAAGGACTGCTTGAGGGCGGCGGTATGCCGGGCAAATTGAAAGACTGCCAAAGCAACGACCCCGCGGTGTCCGAAGTGTTCCTCGTGGAGGGCGATTCGGCCGGCGGCTCCGCCGTTCAAGGCCGAAACCCCGACCGCCAGGCAATTCTCCCGCTCCGAGGCAAGATCCTGAACGTGGAGAAGGCCGGCCTCGACCGCATGTTGGCGAATGCCGAAATTCAAGCGATGATTACCGCCTTCGGCACGGGCATCGGAGCGGACTTCAACATTGAGAAGGCTCGGTACCACAAGATTGTGCTCATGGCTGATGCGGACGTGGACGGTCAGCACATCACGACGCTGTTGCTGACCCTGCTGTATCGCCACATGCGTGAACTCATCGAGTACGGCTACGTCTATTTGGCGCAGCCGCCCCTCTATCGATTGAAGTGGACCAACGCAGATCACCAGTACGTCTTCAGCGACGCCGAACGTGACGCATTCCTGATTGAAGGCCAAAAGCAGGGCTGGAAGATTCCCAAAGACAATGGCATCCAGCGCTACAAGGGTCTGGGTGAGATGGACTACCGCGAATTGTGGGAAACAACTATGAACCCGGACACGCGCACGCTCTTGCAGGTCACGCTGGCTGATGCCGCTGCCGCGGACATCATTTTCTCCACGCTGATGGGCGACGACGTCGAGGAACGCCGCAAGTTCATCCAGCAAAATGCAAAGGACGTGCGTTTCCTTGACATCTAACGAAACGAACCCCATGGGCGACGACATGGTGACCGACCGCGTGCAGCAGGTCGACCTGCAGCTTGAAATGCAGCGCTCGTACCTCGATTACGCAATGAGTGTCATTGTCGGTCGCGCCCTTCCAGATGTACGTGATGGTTTGAAGCCCGTCCACCGCCGAGTTATCTACGCGATGTACGACGGCGGTTACCGACCCGACAAAGCATTCTCAAAGTGCGCACGCGTTGTCGGCGACGTCATGGGACAGTTCCACCCGCATGGCGACAGCGCGATTTACGATGCACTCGTCCGACTTGTTCAGCCGTGGAGCTTGCGATACCCGCTCGCGCTTGGCCAAGGAAACTTCGGCTCTCCCGGCAACGACGGCGCGGCCGCACCCCGATACACCGAAACAAAGATGGCGCCGCTCGCGCTCGAAATGGTCCGCGACATCGACGAAGAGACGGTCGACTTCCAGGACAACTACGACGGACGCACTCAAGAACCCGCGATTCTGCCGAGTCGATTCCCGAACTTGCTCGTCAACGGGTCGGTTGGTATCGCGGTGGGCATGGCGACGAACATTCCGCCACACAACCTTCGCGAGGTTGCGTCGGGAGCATTGTGGCTGTTGCAAAACCCCGACGCTTCGCGCGAGGAACTTCTCGACGCGTTGCTCGAGCGCGTCAAGGGCCCTGACTTCCCAACGGGCGCCCAGATTCTGGGTGCACGAGGAATTCAGGATGCCTACCGCACGGGACGCGGATCTATCACGATGCGCGCCGTCGTTGCGGTCGAGGAAATTCACGGACGCACGTGTCTGGTTGTCACCGAACTTCCGTACCAGGTGAACCCCGACAACCTCGCTATCAAGATTGCCGACCTCGTCAAAGAGGGCCGCATTCAGGGCGTTGCCGATATTCGCGATGAAACGAGTGGTCGAACAGGTCAGCGACTCGTCATTGTTTTGAAGCGGGATGCGGTCGCCAAGGTCGTCCTGAACAATCTGTACCGCATGACGTCTTTGCAAGAGAACTTCGGCGCGAACATGCTTGCGATTGTCGACGGAGTGCCTCGCACGCTGGCCCTCGATGGATTTATCACCTACTGGGTCGAACACCAGATCAACGTCATCGTTCGCCGCACTCAGTTCCGCTTGCGCAAGGCAGAAGAACGCATGCACATTTTGCGCGCGTATCTTGCGGCCTTGGGTGAATTGGATGAGGTCATCGCGCTCATCCGGAGAAGCGCATCCGCTGACGACGCCCGTGAAGGCCTCATGACGTTGCTCAAGATCGACGATCTTCAGGCGCGGGCGATTCTTGACTTGCAACTTCGTCGACTTGCCGCGCTCGAGCGACAAAAAATCATGGACGAGGCCGCCGAACTCGAGGCTCAAATCACTGACCTCAACGGAATCCTCGAAAGCCCAGCTCGTCAACGTGAAATCATCTCGACGGAACTCACCGAAATTGTCGATCGATACGGCGACGAACGACGCACCACGATTGTTCCCGGGTATGACGGTGACCTGTCGGTCGAGGACCTCATTCCACAAGAAGAGGTTGTCATTACTGTCACCCGAGGCGGTTACGTCAAGCGCACACGCAGCGACAATTACCGCAACCAGCGACGTGGCGGCAAGGGCGTGAAGGGTGCGGCGCTTCGTGCCGACGACGTGGTAGAACACTTCTTCGTCACAACCACTCACCACTGGCTCTTGTTCTTTACAAATAAGGGTCGTGTGTATCGCGCCAAGGCGTATGAAGTTCCCGAAGCCGGACGTGACGCAAAGGGTCAACACGTGGCGAACTTGCTCGAGCTGCAACCTGACGAGTCCATCGCGCAGATTCTCGACATCCGCGACTACGCCACGGCCAAGTACTTGGCGCTGGTCACGAAGGCCGGCCTCGTCAAGAAGACCGGCTTGACCGAATATGACACAAACCGCACGGGCGGCATCATCGCCATCAAGCTTCGCGAAGATGACGAGGTCGTCAAGGCCCTGCTGCTCGAAGATGATTCTGACGTGCTTCTCGTTTCGCGCAAGGGAATGAGCTTGCGATTCTCAGCAACCGACGAAGCCCTGCGACCGATGGGACGATCGACATCGGGTGTTATCGGAATGCATTTCCGCGAAGACGACTCGATTCTTGACGCGTCGGTGGTCAGTGACAACGGATACGTCTTTGTGGTGACGGAAGGCGGATACGCAAAGCGAACTTCAGTTGACCAGTATCGACTGCAAAACCGTGGCGGTCTTGGCATCAAGGTAGCGAAACTCAGCGAAGAGCGAGGAGATCTTGCTGGCTCACTGATCGTCTCGGATGATGACGAGGTTCTTGTGGTTCTCGAGTCGGGCAAGGTCGTGCGTTCGAATGTCTCCGAGGTTCCCGCCAAAGGTCGGGACACGATGGGCGTGGTGTTTGCTCGCTTCGCGGACGACGATCGAATTCTCGCTGTTGCACAAAACAAGGAACGCGGACTCGAAGACGGTGCCGACGAAGTCATCAACGGAGATGCGGATGTGGAAGCCGATGGTGCCGTAGAGACACCGTCGGCCGTCTCGCCAGACGAACTCCCCACGGATGAGCCTGAATCGACGACGACAGAAGGCGACCAGGCGTAATAGCCTTGTCGAACACGTTCCCCCTTTCCCCGCAACGAGGACATTCCTGACATGACCACTCCTGGCAGCTACACCCCTCCCGTTTCGCCGGACTCATCTGGCGACTCCGGGCGTAAGTTCTCGGTACCGAAGTTTTCTCGCGGAGGCAAGGCGCGCGCGCCGAAAGGCACTGGCGGACCCGAAAGGCACGTTCGACTAAAGCTTTCGTACATTGATGTCTGGTCAGCCCTCCGAGTGTCGTTTCTCCTCGGCTTGGCTCAGGCAATCGTGACGGTCGTGGCAACGTTCCTGCTGTACATGGTCTTCGTACAAACGGGCGTTTTTGAAACAGCGAACAGCGTTGCCGGCCAGGTTCTCGGTGGCAAGAGCTTCGACGTTCAGAGCTTCGCATCCATGGCACAGGTATTGAGCTTCGCCGGAATCGTCGGCGTACTCAACATGGTGGTCATCACCGTTCTTGGCGGAGTAGTCGCAGTGATCTATAACGCGTGCGCGAAAATCGTCGGCGGCATCCAAATGGGATTTATCAACGTCCCGGACTAGGCTGATATCACGGCATTCTTCGTGAGTGTGGATTTTTCATTAGTCCGCACACTCAGGTAGGCTCGACTCTGGTCAAACGGGGCTATAGCTCAGGTGGTTAGAGCGCTTCACTGATAATGAAGAGGTCCCAGG
>CAZYYL010000026.1:0-10505 GCA_964651425.1 uncultured Microbacteriaceae bacterium
AGGCGGATTTTCCGGTGTCTTCGTTGCGTTCCGCCTGCGTTGATGCCCGTCGTCGGTTCGTGAGAAACACGATGAGCCACACTGTGAGAGCGATGACGACATAATCGAGGAACAACCCGATCCACAGAGCGAAAGGCTCCGTCACGCTTGCCCACGCCGACGGCATCGGCAACAACACGAATGAGAACACCGTCAGTCCGAGTGCGAAGAACACGCCCCAGATCCATTTGTTCCAACGGAAGAGGCTGGCGCCGGGCATCGGAGTCACCGGCAGCAAGATGAGTGGCAATATGCTCAAGGCTTCGACGCACACCATCGCGAAGAACTCGCCGACGGCGATGGTCACCGACGGGCCAAACAACGCAGCGATGGGCGCAGTCACCATGTAGAGACCCCATGAAATGAGCCCAACGACCATCACCCAGATGGATTCGGCGATGGCCATACGACCTTCGGCAGCATCGCTGATTCGCACGCCAAAGTCGACCGCGAGAATCAGGCCGAAGATGACGGTCGGCTCAATGTCAATCAGCCGAGCGCCGAAAACAGTAAGCAGGATGACCAACAGAAAAACCGGGCGGGCTGCCAAGCGAGGACGCGAGCCGGGTGCACTCTTGCGCGCGACTATCCACCCGAGCAGCACCGCACCGTAGTTAATTACGAGAAATCCGATGAAGAGGCCCGAGGCGACACGCACCGATTGCCAGTTGATTCCGAAGTCAGGGTTGGCGGCGCTCGCCACGATGCTCGCGGCGAGCAGAACCACGAAGGCAAGGAATCCCTTTACTTTGCCAAAGAGCACCGCGGAAAACCGAGTCAAGCCGGATGGCTTGTCATCGGAGTTGCTCGCGACGTCGGTGTCCTTGCGGCGCGTGGCGAGTCTGACCTGGTCGAGGGATCGGTTGAGTAGTTCCGTAGGTATCGCGACGAGAGCCGCAAGCACCAGTGTGGCCCCGGCGGTCGCCCCCAGTCGCGCCGCCTCTTCGAGAGGGACTCCGAACTCACGAAGACCGCTAAACACCGTCGGAGCGAAGAATGAGCCTGGTTGTGCATCCGGATTCAAGCTCGCATAGTCACTGTTCGACTGGCCCATCGGTCGCGAGTTCATTGCCAGCGCCTCTGCGTTTCGGGGCGCGAGGTCGGGCATGACGGTTGACTCGTCGAATCGCACCGTGAGGTATGTCGCAGGACTGTAAGACATGTCGCAGAATCCGACTGACGGCACGCCACCGCTCATCCAGCCAGCGATCGCTTCGGCGCTAATGTCGCAGCTCATTCCGACACCAAAGATGGTCTGCGTGCCGTTAGCATCGGGTATGAATGGGACCATCACCGTGGGTGCCCCTCGCTCGAACGCCGTTGCGGGCACAGGGCCCTCAGAGATACAGGGGTCGTAAATGTCACCCTCGGGCGCCACTTCCATGCCCGAAATGACGGTGTTGAAATAATCGAGCTCGCATTTCACGATGGCGTCGACCGCCGCCTTCAATTCGTCTGGGTTCGCCCACACGCCGCCGTCGTTGCGTTCCGTCGAGAACACGTACCAACCGAAAACGGAATCTTCCGGGGCTGAGCTTCCGATATCGGCAACCCAGAAACTCTTGCCACTTTCATCCTGTTGAACCGTGACCACAGCGCCGTCACGCGTCACGAATGCAGGAGGCGAGACGGCGAATGCGGGGGAGACGGCAAGTCCGGTGCACGCCGCGAGCAGGCCGACGAGCATCCCGATGACTATTCGCCACATCGTCGCCATGTGCCGCTCCTTCCCCTTTGAAAGAAAGCTAGTGAGGCATTCAACTGGCGGCAAGACCCCCGCGTGACCGAACCTACGTTCCAGGCAGGAACCCCGGTACGACGGCGGCGACAATCGCGTACCCCGTAAACGAGACGATGTCGAGAATCCAGTGTGCGATCACCAGCGGCATGACGCGACCCCACCGCAGGTACGCCCAGCCGAACACGACGCCCATGATGGCGTTGCCCACGAACGGGCCGAAGCCCTGATACAGGTGATAGCTGCCACGAACGAGGGCGCTGATCAGGATGATCAACCACGGCCTCGCGCCGAGGTTCCGTAACTTCGCAAACAGGAACGCCACCACGATGACTTCCTCTTGCAGCGCAGCCTTAAGCGCCGCGAGTACGAGTACCGGAGTAGTCCACCAATACGTGTTCAGCGCCGTCGGCACAATCGTCACCGTGACGCCGAGCGCGTGTCCGAGCAGGTACAGACCAATTCCCGGAATGCCGATCGCTGCAGCAAGGGCGAACCCACCGCCCACGTTTCGCCACGGCTGATGAAAGTCGAGACCGATATCGCGGAACGGGTTGCGTCCCGGTTGCCACAGCAAGTAAATGGCAAGCGCAATCGGGAACATTGCAAACCCGATGCCCAGCAACTGGTAGATGAAATCGAAGATGGGGTCTTCGGCGAGTGGCTTGTTGATCGTCGCCGTCTGGTTGTTCAGCGCCTCCGTCGCGGCCAGTCGGCGCAACAACGACACGATGGCATAGACAGCGGATGCGCCGAGCGACAGCCCGAACACGATGACGAGTTGGTACCACTCGCGTCGGCGGAGTTGCTCCGGAGTCCACGTCACGGAAGCTGCATTCACGATACGAGTCCTTCAATAACCAGAGTCCCGGCGCACGCGAGAAACAGCGCGAGACCAATCAGCAGTGTCGTCTTCTGCCAGGGATGCCCGGCAACGGCACCCGTGTCGCGCGCATTGCGGCGAAAGTCTTCGAGGATCCACACCTCGCCGTCATGGTTTCGACCGCTGACGACGGCCTTCGTCTTCATGAGGGCGTTGCCGCGCTTGGGGTACGGCGAGCCGAAAGCATGAATCTTTCGCCCGTCGTTCAAAGTGAAGACGAGGTCGATGCCGTGCACGACATGGGAAATCGTCGACCATGGCAAGGAGTGCACCCGAGCGAAATTTACGATGACCACCCGGTCACGGTTGTAGCTCACGCGTGGGGCGAGTAACAACACCGAGAAGAGCCACACGAAGAATGCGGCTATGGGCACGGTGACAATCGTGAGACGCGTTTGTCCGCTCGAGATCGCCGAAATCAGCGTGAGCGCCAACATTGCGGTCAAGAACCAGAACGACATCGACGCAGATCGAGAGCGAAGCGTATACACAGGCGACTCGAGCTCGCGAATCGCACGCGGCTGCAACCAGTCGCGAACCTTATTCGGGGAAGTGGCAGGCGACGGTGGCATTCGCGTTCGCTCCCGTGGTTGCCAACGCTGGCTCAACTTCGGCACAAATGTCTTGAGCTTTCCAGCAGCGCGTGCGGAACCGGCATCCGCTCGGTGGGTTAATCGGCGACGGTGGGTCACCGATGAGCCGAATGCGCTCGACACGCTTTCCCGTAACGGCCTGTTGCACGTTCGGCACGGCCGAGAGCAGCGACTTTGTGTACGGGTGTTCCGGATGCGCGTACAGGCTTTCTCGCGGGGCCTTCTCGACGACCTTGCCGAGGTACATCACGGCAATCTCGGGGCAAAAGTGGCGAACAACCGCGAGGTCATGCGCGATGAACAAGAACGCGATGTTGAACTCTTTCTGGAGGTCCTGGAGCAGATTAATGACCTGTGCCTGGATGGACACGTCCAGCGCCGACACCGGCTCGTCCGCCACGAGGAGCTTCGGCTGCAACGTCAGGGCGCGGGCGATGCCGATGCGCTGCCGTTGACCGCCGGAAAATTCGTGCGGGTAGCGGTTGTAGTGCTCCGGGTTGAGACCAACCAGTTCGAGCAGTTCTTGCACGCGCTTGAGACGGTCCTTCTTGGCCACCATTTTGTGAATCTCGAGCGGTGCGCCAATGATTTGACCGATCGTCAGTCGAGGGTTCAACGACGTGTACGGGTCCTGGAAGATCATCTGGATTTCGCGGCGAATCGGCTGAAGTTGTCGGGCGCTCGCAGATGCGATGTCTTCGCCTTCGAACAGAATCTGTCCGCTCGTCGGCTTCTCCAGACGGGTGATCAGGCGACCTGTCGTGGTCTTTCCCGATCCGGATTCGCCCACAAGTCCAAGCACCTGTCCGGCTTCGATTGAGAACGAGACTCCATCGACGGCCTTCACATGACCGACGGTTCGCGAAATCAAACCCTGTGACTTCACGGGGTAGTGCATCGTCAAATCTTTGACTTCGAGCAGTGGTGAGCTGGTCATTAGTGGCCTCCCTTGGCGGCAGTGCCGGTGGTCATCAGCTTCGTGTCTGTCAGATGGCAGCGCTTGAGGTGAACGGACTTCTCGCCGGCAACCTGTTCCAGTTCAGGAAGTTCGGTGGCGCAGCGGTTGCCGGGCACCAAGTGTGCGAACTCGCATCTTGGCTGGAAAGCGCATCCGCTCGGTGGGTTCAACAGGCTGGGCGGATTACCGGGGATGGGACGCAATGGTTGATCCACGGGGCCACTCACTTCAGGCACCGACTGGATGAGACCGTACGAGTACGGCATCGCCGGACGGAGCAAGACGTCGGCGGCGGTGCCGTATTCAACGCCACGACCGGCGTACATCACCAGCACATCGTCGGCGACTTCAGCAATGACGCCAAGGTCGTGCGTGATGATGATGAGCGCCGTGTTGAACTCGCTCTGAAGGTCTTGGAGCAAATCGAGAATCTGCGCCTGAACCGTGACGTCGAGTGCCGTCGTCGGTTCGTCGGCGATGAGCAACGCCGGGTCGTTAATCAGAGCCATGGCAATCATCACGCGCTGACGCATGCCGCCGGAGAACTGGTGCGGATAGTCGTCGATTCGACGTTCCGGGTTAGGAATACCGACGCGGGCGAGCATCTCGATGGTGCGCTTGCGAGCATCTGCCTTGCTGACCTGATTGTGAACCAGGTAGGCCTCGGCGATTTGATCACCGATGCGGAAGTACGGGTGAAGAGACGACAGCGGGTCCTGGAAAATCATGGCGATGTCGCTGCCACGACGAGCTTGCATGTCGCGGTCGGACAAAGCGAGAAGATCTGTTCCATCAAGCCAAATCTCGCCGGAGACCTGAGCATTGGTGTTTCGGTGAAGGCCCATGATGGCGGAGGACGAAACAGATTTTCCCGAGCCGGATTCGCCCACGATACCGAGCGTCTTTCCGCGCTCGAGCGTGTAGGAAAGCCCGCTCGTTGCCTGGACGATGCCGTCGGAGGTCGGGAACTTCACGACCAGATTCTCAACAGAGAGGAATGGTTTCTTCATGTCGTTATCGCTCACTTACTCATCCGAACGCGCGGATCAACGTATGCATACAAGATGTCCACGACGATGTTCATGATGATGACCGCGGAACCGGCGACGATAACCAGACCAACCAATATCGGCAGGTCGTAATCCTTGTTCGCCGTCACGGCGAGCATGCCCATGCCTTGATAGTTGAATACCGATTCCGTGATGATGGCTCCCGCAAGCAGGGCCGCAAAATCGAGACCGGCCATCGAAAGAAGTGGAGTGAGCGCTGCCCGGAGTCCGTGCTTGAACAGCACCACCCGCTCAGGAAGGCCCTTCGCCCGTGCCGTGCGAATGTAGTCTTCGGACATCGATTCGAGCACGAACGCACGCGTGATGCGCACGTAGGCGGCCATGTAATAGAGGGCGAGGGTGAGTGCCGGAAGGGCGAGTCCCATAGCCCAGCCAAAAAGACCGCCATCGGCGATCGACTCGTATCTGGGATACGCAAAGATTTTCCATTTGATGGATGCGTATTGCAGCAAGAACACGCCAACGAAGAATGTTGGGAGGGCGTACACAACGAGCGTGACACCCACGAGGGCCCTGTCGAGCCAGCGGCCCTGGAAGATTGCGGCGATGACGCCGAAGAGAATGCCGAAGACGATCCAGAACACGAATGCGGCAACCGCAAGCGAGATGGTAACCGGAGCGGCCTCACCGATGAGTTCGTTCACGCTGGCCGACTGCTTGAGGGAGTAGCCAAGGCAGGGGGCATCGCAGTGGACGACGAGGTCTGGGTTGGACTTTTCGAGTTGTGCGCGGTATTCGTCGTTGACCGGAAAGTCGCGTCCGACGACGAGCCCCTTCATGAACGACCCAAACTGGGTGGTGACCGGCTGATTGAAGCCGTAGGTTTCACTGATTTGTTGGATTTTCTCGGGCGTGCAGTACTTGGTGCACATGTTTTCGGCCGGGTTTCCGGGCGCAAAGAACAGTACGAACGTGACAAACACCATCGCCAACAACAGCGCGGCGCCGATCAAGATTCGTCGAAGAGCGAATGCAAACACGAGAAGGTCTCCTTGAGTGAGGGCTTGGGGGCACGGCCCGTGGGACGTGCCCCCAAGTCTCAGATGTGACTACTTAGAAACGACGTAAGCCGATCCAAGGTCCGGGTAGAAGCTCATTGCGATGTCGGTCAAGAAGCCACCAACACGCGAGCCGTAGATGAAGTAGTTCTTCTGGTTCAGGAGCGGTACGTAAGCACCGTCTGCACCAGCGATTTCATCTGCCTTCTGGAGAGCTGCAATCTGCGCAGCAGCGTCTGTCGCAGCAGTTGCGTCAGCAATCTGCTTGTCGACGTCTGCGTTGCTGTAGAAGCCGTAGTTGAAGCCAACTCCGGTGTCTGAATCAGCAGGGTTCGACTGCAGGATCGGGGGGATCACAGCGAACAGCGACGGCCAGTCAGCGGCCCAACCCGAGTAGAACACGTCGACCTTCTTGTCCTTCTGCAGCATCTGGGCGTAGTAGCCAGGCGTCGCAGTCTTCGCGATCGGGTCGAGCGTCACCTTGAAGCCAGCAGCTTCCCAGCTCTCCTGCAACACGGCGGCAACCTTTGCGTTTGTCGGCGTGTCAGAGAATGCATAGGTGATTTCTGGGTTGGCGTTGCCCGACTTCGCGAGCAGTGCCTTTGCCGCTTCAGGATCGCCCGCCGTGTTGTCGCCCTTGGTTGCAGGGTTTTCCTGGTAACCAACGACTGCCGACGAAACGATGGACGAGGTCGGCGTGCCATAGTTGTCGCCACCGAGTGCCTGCAGAACGCCATCACGGTTCGTCGCGACAACGAGTGCGCGGCGAACGTTCGGGTCGGTCAGGGTAACTGAGTTGATCTGGAGGAAACGCGTGTACGGAGAAGTCGTCTTCTGCGTACGGTTGTCCAGGTCAGCGGTGATTTCGGAGTACTTGCTCGACGGAATGTTGCCCGGGGTCAGAGCCGTTTGGTCTGTACCCGAGTCAGCGATGAGACGAGCGGTGACAGTCTCCTGGTCAGCAACGAACTCGAACGTGACGGTGTCGGGGTAAGCACCACGCGCTTCAACTGAGTCAGTCGAGGCGTCGTAGTTCGGGTTGCGGACGAACTCGTTCGTGCCGTTGTTGTCGAACTTGCCGTCGAACATGTACGGACCGTTGGAGTTGATCAGCCACTGGCTTCCGGTGCCCTTGTCAACCGACTTCTGGTAGGGGTCGGTCGAGAACAGCGCTGCGGTTGCGTAGGCGAAGTCCGGCCATGCCTGCTTGAAGTGGTACGTGATCGTCTTGTCGTCAGCCGAGCACGAAGCAGCGTTGTCGAAGTGTGCCTGTGCTTCTGCCGAGCCCGTGAACGGTCCGGTGTACTCCGACGAAATGTCGAAATCAGGCGCAGCGGGGTCAACGAGGCCGTACTGAGCGAAGTAGGTCGTGCCGACGCCGCCGCCGAGGCTCACGATGTCTGCGTCGAAGCTGCGCGAGAGACCGTACTGGAGGTCGGCACAGGTGATCGGGCTGCCGTCCTGCCAGGTCACACCGTCTTTGAGCGTGAATGACCAGGTCTTGCCCGAGTCAGGGGTCGTACCCGTGTCGGTGGCGAGGTCGGCAATCGGGGCGGCCGTCGGGTCGCTGCTCACCGGCAACACGGTCAGTCCGCGGTACACAGTGCGACGCAGGGCTGCGATTTCTGAACCGAGGTAAACGCCAGCTGGGTCGGCGCTTTCGAATTGACCCTGCACGTCGAGCCACGTGATGTTGCCACCCGGTGTTGGGGTGCCACCACCGTTGTTTGAGTCAGAGCCTCCGCCGGCGCATCCTGTCAACGCAAGTGACAGAACGCTGAGGCCGGCAACGGCTCCAACGATTACTTTCTTATTCATTTCACAACACTCCTTGTGATGTTTGGAAATTCAGGCTCGCACGGACGAGTCCCGCTTTTGCAACGTGTGAGATTGCGCAAGTTTGTAGTTACCGTCGACGACCTGACTTCGGGTCGAGGGCGTCGCGAATGCCGTCGCCCAACAGGTTGAACGCAACGACGATGATGACGAGGATGAGCCCCGGCAGAACGAAATACAGGAAGTCGGCGGCCGCGAACTGGATGGAGTCGGACAGGATGTTGCCGACAGTCGGCGTCGGGGGAAGAACCGAAACACCCAAGAACGCCAACGCTGCTTCGGCGGAAATGTACGCGGGCAGAATAAGCGTGAACTGCACGAGAATCGGTGCCCACAAGTTGGGGAGCACCTCTTTGAACCACAAGCGACGCTTGCTCGACCCGAAAAGCATGGCAGCGTCGATGAATTCGCGCTCGCGCAGCGAGAGAACCTGTCCACGAACGATGCGCGCGACGGGAGGCCATCCGAACACGGCCAGAATCAAGATGACATAGACAGCTTGAACAGGATTGCCTTCGGGCACGCCGACGCTGTGCACAAGAAAGGCAATGATTGTGCCCGACAGTGCCAGCAGCATCAGGGTCTGTGGGAACGAAAGCACGAGGTCAATCGTGCGACCGACGATGGCGTCGGTCCATCCGCGCGACATTCCCGAGATGATTCCGAGTGTCGTACCGAGAACGACGGCCAGCAGGGCGGCGGCTGTGGCAATCATGAGCGAAAAGCTGAGACCCAACATGATTCTGCTGAGCGTGTCGCGACCGATACCGGGTTCAATTCCAAGCGGATGCGTCCAGCTCATGCCTCCCCACGAGCCCTTGGGGAGAGAATTGCTGTCGATCAAGTCTTGGTGGATGGTGAACGGATCTAGAACCCCGAGGCTGACCAGAATTGGTGAGGCGACGGCCAACACAGCAACGACCAGCACGACGATGGCGGCGGCAACGGATTTCTTATCCGCCGTGAAACGGGACCAGGCAAGTTGGCCGGGCGTGCGACTCACGATTCCGTCTTGATCGACCAACGCATCGCTGGAAGATGTCAGTGGAATCGCCATCGAATCCCGTCCTTTTGTTGTGGAACTGTTTACGGACAGAACATACTCCGTATTTGCGTCCGCACTAAATGCTGAGTCAATTCGTTACCGCCTTGAAATATTGCCATCACTCCGCCCGCGCGCTTCCGCCACGAGGGCGTGGTGGTGAGCCAGTGGGCCGGATTTCCGCGCAACCAAGTCACGGTAGAGTCGAGTGGGTGCTCTCGGGCACCCATCTGTCTGTTTCGAGGCCGCGACGGCCCCAACTTCAAGGATTTTCTTATGGCGAAAGCCTTCCGTAGCGACCTGCGTAACGTCGCGATTGTCGCCCACGTTGACCACGGTAAGACGACTCTCGTCGACGCCATGCTCAAGCAGACGAACTCTTTCGATGCGCACTTCAGCGCCGACGACCGCATGATGGACTCGAACGACCTCGAACGCGAAAAGGGCATCACTATCCTCGCGAAGAACACCGCGGTCGAGTACTCGGGCGTTCACGCGACAAACGGGCCGATCACCATTAACGTGATCGACACCCCGGGCCACGCCGACTTTGGTGGCGAGGTTGAGCGCGGTCTCTCGATGGTTGACGGCGTTGTGCTTCTCGTTGACGCGAGTGAGGGCCCACTTCCGCAGACCCGCTTCGTGCTCCGCAAGGCGCTCGAAGCGAGCCTTCCGGTCATCCTTCTCGTGAATAAGACCGACCGTCCCGATGCTCGCATCGACGAGGTCGTCGGCGAAAGCCAAGACTTGCTCCTCGGTCTGGCCAGCGACTTGCACGAAGACTTCCCCGACCTTGATCTGGATGCGGTGCTCAACGTCCCCGTCGTGTACGCGTCGGGGCGCGCGGGTGCCGCCAGCCACAACAAGCCCGACAACGGCACGCTCCCCGACAACGACGACCTCGAGCCCTTGTTCGAGGCGATCCTTGAGCACATCCCGGCTCCTCACTATGACGACGAGCACCCGCTTCAGGCGCACGTGACCAACCTCGACGCCTCGCCATTCCTCGGTCGCCTCGCACTCCTCCGTGTGTTTAACGGCAACCTGAAGAAGGGCCAGACCGTCGCGTGGGTCAAGCACGACGGCACCGTGTCGAACGTGCGTATCACCGAACTGCTCAAAACGAAGGCACTCGAGCGCTTCCCGGCGGAGTCGGCCGGCCCCGGTGACATCGTCGCTATCGCCGGTATCGAAGACATCACAATCGGTGAGACGATTGCTGACCCCGAAGATGTACGTCCGCTTCCCGCCATCACGGTGGATGAGCCCGCCATCTCGATGACCATCGGAACAAACACCTCGCCGCTCGTCGGCAAGGTCAAGGGGCACAAGCTCACCGCTCGCATGG
>CAZYYL010000027.1:0-10363 GCA_964651425.1 uncultured Microbacteriaceae bacterium
GTTACCAGCTTGCGGTTCGCGCACAGGCGATTGAGGGCGTGCCGGCTGATGTGCCGTCGGGTGGAGCGAAGTTGATATTCGCTGCGGCGTCGAACGCCAAGACGCTGTACACCGAACGTCTCCAACCTGCCGGCGACGAAGCTTTCTTTGATGCTGCCGTTGAGCGCTTGCGCAAAGCCGCGCGTGGCATGGCGGGCACTTCCTTCAGTGGGCGAGTTTTTCAAGCGGAAGAGCAGGGTGAGTTCTCGAGTCGCTACGAGTACCGCATCCACTTAGTGAAGGCGGTGACCGAATGACCTGGCAACGACGCGAAATGCACGACGCGCCCGAGTTTTCTGCGCAACAAGTAGCCGCGATGCTCAAACTCGATCCGCCGACGGATGAACAGGCCGCCGTCATCGAAGCCGCACGCGAACCGGCGCTCGTCGTCGCGGGCGCAGGCAGTGGCAAGACCGAGACCATGGCAAGTCGTGTGGTGTGGTTGATCGCGAACCGATACGTACTGCCTCACGAAGTTCTCGGGCTCACGTTTACGCGTAAGGCCGCGAGTGAGCTTGCCGAGCGTATCCGCAAGCGCATCGGCATGCTCGCGGAACACGGCCTGCTGTCGAACGATGCCGATGACGACCTCAATGTGGCGACGGTCAGCACGTACAACGCGTTCGCCAACCGCATTTATGGGCAATACGCGATTCACATCGGACTCGATCCCGATGCCACTGTCATTGGCGATGCAGCCGCGTGGCAGCTCGCACGCGAAATCACGCGCGCGTCGACCGACGACGAGCTACCCGAACTCGACAAGCGCCTCAACGACATCACCGGTGGCGTGCTCGATATCAGCCGAGCGCTCAATGACAACGTGGCCGATCCGCAAGAGGTCATCAATTACGGACTTTCGATGCGCGAGAAGCTCGAGTCCATCGCGGAAACGGGAGGCAAGGCGGAGCCCAAGAAGCTATTCGAATCGACCCTCGCGTATGCAAATTCGCTTCCCGTGCTCGTGCGCCTCGCGCAGAAATATGACGAGGTCAAGCGCTCGAAGGGATTCATCGAATTCAGCGACCAGGTGCGGTTCGCGCTGCACATCTGCGAGAGCACTCCGTCGGTTGTCGAAGAATTACGCGACCAGTTCAAAATTGTGCTGCTCGACGAATACCAAGACACGTCCGTCGTGCAGACACGCCTGCTCACGAAAATCTTCGGCGGCACCCCAGTCATGGCCGTCGGTGATCCTCACCAGTCGATTTACGGATGGCGTGGCGCGAGTGCCACGAACATGGCTGAGTTTTCGGGCGACTTTGGTGTGCCCGCGCATCGCGAACCGTTCTCACTCAGTGTGAGCTGGCGCAATCCGATTCCCGTGTTGGACGCCGCGAACCGGTACGTTCAACCGCTCTCGGCAGCGAGCCCGATTCACGTGGAGACGCTCAAGCCGAATCCACACGCAGGAACGAAACAGATTGACCTCTCGTTCCACGAAACAATCGACGACGAGGTGACGGCGGTCGCCGAATGGTTCAAGAAGGTTGTTCCTGAGGCCATGGCTGCCGCAAAGGACCTGCCCGAGCATAAAAAGCCCAAGTTCGCCATTCTCTTTCGCGCCTCACGCACGATGACGAAATTCCGCGATGCCCTCGACAATGCAGGCGTGCCATGTCACATTGTCGGCATCGGTGGTTTGCTCGATGAGCCCGTCATCGTTGACCTCGTCTGCGCTTTGCGAGTTATTCACGACGCCACCGCCGACTCTGAGCTTGTACGTCTGTTGGCTGGTCCGCGCTGGATGATCGCCCCACGCGACCTCGTCGCACTCCGACAGGTTGCCCGATGGTTGTCGCAGCACGACCACAAGCGCCAGTTACTTGACGAAGGTGTTCGGGATGCGCTGCGCGCATCCGTCACCTCGGAAGACTCCGAGTCGCTCATCGATGCGCTCGACTTCGTCTCGTCGACGACCTCGGAATACAAGGTCTTCGAGGACTTCAGCACGGAGGGTCTCGCGCGGATTCGCGAAGCGGGTCAACTCATTTCCCGTCTGCGCCAGCACTCGACATTCGACCTGCGCGACCTCGTGACGTTCGTGTACCAGGAACTCATGCTCGACATTGAAGTTTGGGCCAACCCCCGCCCGTCGAGCGCCCGCGGTGCATTCGACGCGTTCATGGAACCGCTTGCCACGTTCGTCTCGTCGACGGACCGCCCGACGCTCGGGTCGTTCCTCGGTTGGCTGCGCGAGGTGGAGCGACGCGAAAAGCTCTCGCCCATATCGCCAAAGTCCGAACCGGGCACCGTGCAGTTGATGACCATCCACGGTGCAAAGGGTCTCGAGTGGGATTTTGTCGTGGTGCCGCGCATGGTCGATAACGAGCTCCCGGGTGACCGCACTCGTGCCGACACGTGGAAAGACTTCGGCTCACTCCCGTATAAGTTCCGTGGTGACGCCAAAGATTTGCCCATCTGGTACTGGGATGAAGCCAACGACATCGATGACTTGTATGACAAGTACGTCGAGTTTCGCGAAGGTGTGCGCGTGCGATTCGATGCCGAAGAACGTCGCCTGGCCTATGTCGCCGTTACTCGTGCGCGTCAACAGCTTGTTTTGTCGGGGTCGTACTGGAACACACAAACGAAGCCCCGCAAGCCGAGTGTCTTTGTGCGCGAACTGATCGATTCAGGAATCGTCGAAGACACGATTCCTGAGATTGAGGAAGCAGACAAGAACCCTCTTGAGGGAATGATTTCGACTGACCTGTGGCCGCGTGAACCCTTTGGCACCAGCCAAACCGGTGGCGACACGCGCTTGGCTCGGGTGCAGGCGGCCGCCGCCGCGGTTCGTAACGCGTCAATCTCAAGTTTGACGGAGTGGGACAAGACGATCGAGTTGCTCCTCACCGAACGTGACGAACGCGCCGGCGACAGCACGCTTCCGGCACCGCGACGGATAGCAGCGTCGAAGTTCAAAGACTTCGTGTCCGACCCGGCCGACGTCGCAGCCAACATGCGTCGGCCAATGCCGCAACAGCCGTATCGGGCGACCATCCTCGGCACGGTATTCCACGAGTGGGTGGAGCGCCGATCGCAAACAGCCACCACGACACCTGCCGACCTGCTCGATGCCCTCGACTATGGCGATGACGACGAAATGTTGCGCGAAGGCCCGATTGACCTTGAGAAGCTACGCGTTCTGCAAGACACATTCGTCGCCTCCGAGTGGGGAACGCTGAAGCCGATTGACGTCGAACGTGAGATCCATATCGTTCTCGCCGGCGTGACGATTGTCTGCAAGATCGACGCCGTCTACTCCCGCACCGATGCCGACGGAAACGAGCGCATCGAAATCGTCGACTGGAAGACGGGACTTCCGCCGAAGGACACGGCCGACTACGAACTGAAGCAGACGCAACTCGCGTTGTACCGACTTGCGTACGCTCGTTGGGCCAAGGTGGATGCTGACCGCATCGACGCCGCGTTCTACTTTGTTGCCGACGACATGGTCATGCGACCGGATCGCCTCTACTCAGAAGAAGAGCTCGCTGCACAGTGGCGGGCGGCAATCGACACAGCGAAGTAGCGAGCGAGAAACCACTCGCGGCTCGCGACGCTATTCGTTGATGGTGCCGAGCGGACGGTAAATCGGTGTCTCGTCGAGCAGGTCTTCGACCTGGTTCACGTCGAGCACGGGGGACTCAGGCTGAACGAGCGACTCATCACCGTCGGTAATTACAATGGCAACGAGCTGGTCGAGCATCGCCACGGCGTCGTCCACGATCGCCGGGGACTTCTTGTCGATACCGTGCAGCAGCCAGCGAGCAACGTCAATCTCGTTGTACAGGTTCGCGCGATGCATGAGGCTCGGGTCAACACTCTGCAACCGAACACCAGAGTACGCGTCGACCACGGTGAGTCGAGCATCGTCGTCGGCGTTGATGAGCCAGTTCAGGTCGCGGGCCGGGTCACCTACGCGCAGCGCATGCCACCCAATGATTCCGGTGACATTGTCGCCCTGCACGAGCAGAGCGTCCGCGGTGAACGAACCGTGAACGACGGTCGGCTCGAACTGCCACATCGCGTCGTTCTCGACGGCGTCGTCCCAGCGGGTTGCCAACGGTGCGGGCAACATGTTCGTCTGTCGCGCACGCGTGATGATGTCGCGAACCTGGATGCGGGCATCCATCGCTGACATCGTCGGGAGGCCCGCACTGGCTACCACCGAGACGGGAAGTTCGTGTATCGCTGCTGTTGCGCGTCCGATCGAGCTGCAGAGCGCGATGCGCCCGCGCAGCATCGGCGTCGTCAGGGGAACCCCGGCCACGAACGACGTGAGAAGGGCGACGCCGTCACCTACCTTGGCCTGCAAAATTTTGCTGGGGAGCTCAAACGGAAGCACCGAGCGAACGCCGGCAGTGAGTGCGTCGAGTGAACGGGCTTCAGCGCGGAGCTCTGCATCGGCCGACCCGGTGCGGGGTACCTCAACCACGACGGACGTGCCGGCGTGGTCTTCGATGACGGCCGCATCCACGTCATCATGAATCTCCGACGCGTATTCGCGCGAGGACGCGGGGCTGAAGCCGTCCATGGCCGACGAAACGAGCGCCGCTAGAGTGAGATGAGTTCTAGCCATTACTCAAGGCTAAATCTCCTTCGTGCGAATCTCGCCCAACGCCACGCACCCATCGTTCGCGCGGCCTGGGTCAACAACAACAGGTGGTCATGTCCGACGAATTCTCCCGGTCGCTGAATCTCTCGCGACACGGCCACGATCGTGACTCGGGCCGTCGTGCGACCGAGGGGCACTTGACGCAGTTGTGGCGCGATGAAAACACGCGCGTGATTGTGGTGCGTGACGGCAAATCGCTCGGCAGGGCATCCGCTGATGAAATGGCATTGCTCTACTTCACGACCACCGATCTCGTTGATGTTCTCGCCGCCGACGGCGAGTCGGCCACTACGGTGTACCTCGGTAAGGCGCGGGAAAATGACACGAAATTTGTCGCGGTCATACTGGACTCGGATGCATCGACGCACGGCATTGAGACGGCCACCAACGCGGAATGGTTCGACCTGCGGGCATGGGGCCATGCGATGTCGGATCTCGACACCGGATTGCTGACTCAGGCACTCGCTCTCGCAAACTGGCATGTCAGCCATGCCTTCTCTCCGCTGACGGGTGAGCCGACGCGAGCGACGAGCTCAGGATGGGTGCGTTCGACCGAGTCGAACCGACAGATGT
Source organism: uncultured Microbacteriaceae bacterium (assembly GCA_964651425.1). Lineage (GTDB taxonomy): Bacteria > Actinomycetota > Actinomycetes > Actinomycetales > Microbacteriaceae > RFQD01. The sequence continues at coordinate 5,234 of CAZYYL010000027.1, forward strand.
TCCCGCGCACGGATGTGGCCATCATCGTGCTCGTCACCGATAATCTCGACCGCGTGCTGTTGGGCAACAACGCCCTGTGGGAATCCAATCGCTTCTCGTTACTAGCCGGATACGTCGACCCGGGGGAGTCGCTCGAAGCGGCCGTCGTGCGCGAAGTGTTCGAAGAGTCGGGCATGCACGTCGACTCGGTTGTCTACAAGGGCTCGCAGCCCTGGCCATTCCCGGCGTCGCTGATGGTGGGCTTCACCGCGCGAGTTTCAGCGGGCCACGATCCCCAGCAACTGCGACCCGACGGTGAAGAAATTGTGAGCCTTCGATGGTTCTCGAAGGATGACCTGCGCGGGTCGCTAGATGAGATTGTGCTTCCCGGGCGCACGTCCATTGCGCGCGCGTTGCTCGAGGACTGGCTTGGTGAACCACTCGACCAGAACGAAGTGTGGCTCGGAGCGAAGAAGTGAGCCACACCTCGGACGACCTGCTCGCGGGTCTCGACGATGCGCAGCGCGAAGCAGCGAGGACCCTTCGCGGACCCGTCTGTATTCTCGCTGGCGCGGGCACAGGCAAGACGCGCACAATCACGCATCGAATCGCGTTTGGCATCAGCACTGGTGCCTACTCGCCCGAGCGTGTGCTCGCGCTGACATTTACGTCGCGTGCGGCCGGTGAGATGCAGACCCGCCTGCGCGGACTTGGTGCGGGCGCCGTGACCGCAGCCACATTCCACGCCGCTGCGCTTCGCCAACTCCGCCACTTCTGGCCGCAGGCCATCGGCGGAGAAACGCCGAACATCCTCAACGGCAAATCGCAACTTATTGCTGAAGTCGCTCGAGCGAATGGCGTGCGCGCCGACTCTGCGACACTGCGCGACATCGCGAGTGACATCGAGTGGCGCAAGGTGTCGAACTTGACCCTCGACGCGTACGCGAGTTTGAGTCAATCACGACCCGGGCCGGCGAGTGTGACGCGAGACCAGTTGTTGACCATCCATCGTGAATACGAACGTGTGAAGGATGAACGGCGCTCAATCGATTTCGAAGACGTGTTGCTACTCACCGCGGGGATGCTCGCGAACGAGGAATCCGTCCTGCAACAGGTTCAAGAGCGGTACCGGTTTTTCGTCGTCGACGAGTACCAGGACGTCAGCCCGCTGCAGCATGATTTGCTGAGTTTGTGGCTCGGCGACCGACGTGACGTGTGCGTTGTGGGCGACGCGAGTCAGACCATCTATTCGTTCACCGGAGCCACGAGTCGGTACCTGCTCGAGTTTCCGAGTAAGTACCCCGACGCCACGGTCGTGCGCCTCGAGACGAGTTACCGTTCGACAGCGCCAATTGTCACTGTCGCGAATGGAATCATGCGCGATCGCCCGGGTGCAATCTCGCTCACGTCGCTCGTCATGGCGGGACCGACGCCGACCGTCGAGTCGTATCCGGATGACGTAACCGAGGCGCGTGCCATCGCATCCAAAGTTGCGAACGAAATCGCATCCGGCACGCCCGCACAAGAAATTGCCGTGCTGTACCGAATCAATTCGCAGAGCGCCGCGATCGAGTCGGCCCTCGCCGACGCAGGTGTCAACTACACGGTCGCCGCCGACGTGCGATTCTTCGATCGACCTGAAGTGAAGCAGGCGATCATGTCGCTCCGTGGCGCATCCGTCTCGGCCACAACTGAACCGCTGTTCAAGTCAGTCAGCGACGTGATGCGATCGATGGGATGGACACTCGAGCCACCCGCCACTGCCGGCGCCGCTCGCGCCAAGTGGGAAGCACTCAACGCCATTGTCTTGCTTGCCGATCAGGCTCCGCCCGAAACCACTCTGCGGGATTTCAGCACCGAACTCCTGCGGCGACAGGAGTCGAAGCACGAACCGACGCTGGAAGCCGTGACACTATCGACCATCCACTCTGCAAAGGGTCTGGAATGGAAAACCGTCTTTATTGCGGGTCTCAGCGAGGGGCTGTTGCCGATCTCGCTCGCAACGACCCCCGAAGGAATCAACGAAGAGCGGCGAGTGCTCTACGTCGGCGTTACGCGCGCGGCGCAGAAACTGAGCCTGTCGTGGGCGTCGGGTTCCGGTTCACACGCGTCGACCCGATCGGCGTCACGTTTTCTTGCAGAAGCTGGCATTGGCACTCGTCGTGGAGCGTGACGGTCGCTAACTGCCGGGCACCCGATTCGGTGAGCCGCACGTACACGCCGACCTCGCGCTCGCGCACCATTCGTTCCACCTCAACCGCCACCGCATAGCGCAGCGGTGATGACGGCGATGGATGCTCCGCGTACGTCAACTGCGTCGCAATAGCCACCCAGCTCGGGTCCGCGTCGCGTCGCGCGAGTTCGACGCAATGCGCGCATGGTGTGCGGCCAGGCACCACAAGCGGTCCGACGGTGGCGCCTTGCTCGTCGAAGGCTACCGTCAGGTGCGGGATATCCCGCCTCAACCACATGCCCGCCTCAGCTGACGAGACGAAGAAGTTCCCCACAATCACCGCGAGGTCCGCAGAAGAATTGGCAGAAAAATCGGCCTCGTCATCGCTCACTCGCGCATCCAGCACTCCGATAATCTCGGCCAAACCCGGACCATCGCCGGCGACGACAACGCGCGGTGACCGAGTGGGTTCACCTTCGAGAGCAGGAGCAAGTGCATCCAGCAGTCCCGTCAGTTCGGCGGCCGACATTCCCCATTGCGAGGCAAACGCGCGAAGCGTTACGAGGGCAGTCCCTTCGCGTAACACGGCGAGAGCGCGTTCTTGGGCGAGCGTGACGGGATCAAATGTGACGACGGGGTCGATGCTGCCGAGCTGACAGGAGGTTGGCGTACGCCAGAGCAGGGGCAAGTGTGGGGAGATTCGCAGCATGCGGTGAGCATGGACTCAGCCACCGAACCGTGCGCTGGCGCATCCACAGAGTGTGGCGGCCCGCGCTGCCGCTACTCGCCTTCGCCCTCGCCGCGCAACAAGTCTTCGAGTGCGCGATCCATCTCATCTTGTTCGGGTGCGTCGCCGCGGGCCGTTGCGACCACGCGATCGACGAACGCATGTGGGTTGTCGATGTCGGCGCCGGTCGGCATCGAATCAGGATGCGACCACAAAGCGTCTCGTGCAGCTGAACCGACCGCGTCGGTGAGTGCGCGCCAGAGAGTTGCCGCCTCACGCAATCGGCGGGGTCGCAACTCGAGCCCCACGAGCGCGGCAAACGCCGACTCGGCCGGACCACCACTCGCGCGACGACGACGCATTGTCTCGGCGAGCGCGCCGGCGCGGGGGAGTCGTCGCGTGGCATCTTCCGTTACGACGTCGACCCAACCTTCGATGAGGGCGAGCTGCGTTTCGATGCGCTCGAGGGCGCGCTTCTGTTCGTCCGACTTCGGCGGTATCAGGCGACCATCGGTGAGGGCACTGCGCAACTCTTCGGGGTTCGTCGGATCGAAATTCTCCATGAGCGATTCGAGTGGCGCTGAGTCGATGTGGATTCCTTGCGCATAGGCCGTGAGTGCCGAGCGCAGGTCGAGGGGCAACCATCGCGCGTGATGAAACAGACGCGCGTGCGCGAGTTCGCGAACACTCACGTAGAGCCGCACTTCTTGCTGGTCGCCCTCGAGGCCTGAGGCCAGGGCATCTACGTTCTGAGGCACAACACCAGCGCGACCATCCGGCAGCAAAGCCACCCCGATGTCTCCGCCCGACAGAACTTCGCCCGACAACTGGCCGACGACGTGCCCGAGCTGCATCGCAAAAAGCGTGCTACCCACCGAGTTCAGCATGGCGGATGCGTTGCCCAGGGTTGCCTGCATGTCGTCGGGTGTATTCGACGCGAGCATTTCGCCCATCGCACTGCTGATGCTCGTGGCGACGGGCTCGCTCAGTTCCTGCCACACGTTCATCGTGTGGCGCACCCATTCGCGTCGGGTGAGTAACAGCGGAGGCGCCTGCAGCGCACTGACATCCGTTGCTTCACTCAACCAGAGGTCGGCGATGTCGAAGGCTTGGTCATATGCCGAACGCATCGACTCGGTGACCGACTGGTCGTCACGGCCGGCAGCGGCCACTGCTTGTTCGAGCGCAAGCTTGCCACTCGCTTCCGCGGAAGCCGGGTTCGACATCGCCTGCTGAAGCTGGTTGAGCAACGCGCGCAGAGCGGCAGGGTCACTCGGCAGTCCGGCCACACCGGCGAGCGACGCGGGGTCGATTTCTCCTTTGCCCGCCAAGAACTGCTCGAAGAGTTCGCGGAACTCGTCGTCGGGGTTGGAATCAGGTCGAAGGAAATTCTCGTCACTCATGCGTTCACCGGGCTCTCAGGTCGTGTCTCTTACGGTAGCCGTAGGCACTGAAAGAAATGCCCCTAGGCTCGTAACTTGCGGTGCGCTAGGCGCGAACATCTCGCCGAACACCGGTGCTGAATGCCCGAGACAACGACAGGTATACACAACGTGACGCTTTACTCGACCAACGACGATGGCACTCCCGTGGAGGCCCAGCGGCCGAAGCCCACGCCCGCGCAGCGCCGGTGGCGTTGGGGATCCGGGCTCATCGCCGGTGCGGTCATTCTCACGGTTGGACTGTCGGCAACACCCGCGCCATATGTTCTTGAGCAGCCTGGCCCGACGTTCGACACCCTCGGCACGGTCAGTGTGCCCATCAAGGACTCGGACAAGTTTGAGAAGTACTCCCTCATCACGATTGACGGTGCACAGACATACCCGACGAACGGAAAACTCAACCTCCTCACGGTTAACGTGATCGGGTCGCCGTCATCGCTTCCGAGCTGGGGTGACATTCTCGTTGCGTGGTTCGACAAGTCGAAGGCAGTCATGCCCGTCGACGCGGTATTCCCCCCGAACGTGACGGCCGATGACCGGGAGAAAGAGAACACCGCACTGATGGTGAACTCGCAACAAGATGCCATCGCGGCCGCTCTGACGAATCAGGGCTACGACGTCGTGCGTGGCATCGAGGTCGCCGGCTTCGTCGACGGCAGCCCGGCCGACGGCATTCTCAAGACGGGTGACGTCATCGTCACGCTCAACGGAGTACGACCCAAGTCGGTGCAAGAGCTGCGCGACGAACTGACCAAGGTCGGCGCTGACACCCCGGTCACCGCATCCATCGACCGTGTTGGTCGACAGAT
>CAZYYL010000028.1:0-1622 GCA_964651425.1 uncultured Microbacteriaceae bacterium
AAGTATGTCGAGAGGGGGAGTCCGGTCTTAGCGCGGAACCACTCGGAGTCGTGTTTCTTGGCGAGTGCATCGACTATCGGAGTCGTTCGGGTGTCTTGCCACACGATCGCGTTGTAGACGGGCTTGCCGGTCGTGCGGTCCCAGACGACCGTCGTCTCGCGCTGGTTCGTGATGCCGATGGCGGCAATGTCGGATGCGCGAGTGCGTGCCGCACTGATGGCCTGGCTCATCACCTCGCGTGTGTTGTTCCAGATCTCGAGAGCATCATGCTCAACCCATCCCGCCTTCGGGAAGATTTGGGTGGTCTCCTTTTGGCCGACCGAAATCTTGTTGCCGTTGTGGTCAAACAGGATTGCTCGTGTGCTCGTCGTGCCGTTGTCGATGGCGAGGCAGTAGCGCGTCATGGCTTCACGTTACCGTTGCCGTCACTCGAGGTGGTGGTCGCAATCGGTCGCGCACCACCGACGAAAATGACGGCCACCGCCATGAGTGCGACAAGAACAAAGAACATGTTGAGCAGGCCCCAACTTTGACCGAGGTAGCCCAACATTGGCGGACCAACCAAGAACGCCACGTATCCGAACGAGGCGACTGTCGAAACCTTGCGTGACGAGTTCTCGCCGTCGGCGGCGGCCGACAGTAGGACGGGGAAAGCGAGGGATACGCCGACACCCCAGAGCGCGGCGCCGACAAGTGCGAGAGCGTAGTTGTGGCTGAGGATAATCATGAGCAGCCCGACGATCCCGGCGACGGCGAAGGTACGGAGGACGGGCACACGCCCAAAACGATCCACCATGAAGCCGCCCGTGAAACGCACGATGGTCATCGCGGCCATCATCACAGCGAAGGCGATGGATGCGCGAACCGGGTCAGTCAGATAGTCATCAACCATCGACAGCGCGAGCCAGTCATTGCCCGCGCCCTCGGCGATAGAGAGGCCGAGAATCGCGATGCCAAGGAAGATGATGCGTTTCTCACGCCATGGCGCGGGGGAGCGGTCGGCTCGCTTCTGGCCGGCGATTCGGCTCTCGACCCCCGTACCGCGTGGCAGGAACCGAATTGTGGTCCACGCAATGACAGCTACGAGTGCGCACAACACATAAATCTGAATTGGCAACGGAATGCCGAGGGCGATCGCGACTGTTCCCACGCCCGCACCGGCGAGCGTGCCGATACTAAATGCACCGTGCAGAGGCGGCATCAGACTGCGATTGAGTCGTTTCTCCATGTCGGTGCCTTCGACGTTGATGCCAACATCACCGATTCCCGATCCAAATCCGGCAACGACCGCGCAGGTTGCGACAATCCACACGCCGGGTATACCCGCACCCGCCAGCGCGACGCCGACAGCTTCACCGAAGTATCCGAGTGCGAGAAGGCTGATTCCGAACAACGCCGCTGCGCGCGCGCCGAAGCGTGCGACAAAGTTGCCTGACGCCAAGATTCCCGTCATCGCACCAACGGAGAACGCAAACAAGACCCACCCGAGTTGCGCGGTGGTGATGTCGAGAATAGTGCGGACTTCCGGAAGGCGGACGAGCCACGAGGCGCCCACCATCCCGAACGCAAAGAAGTAGGCGAAAAGCGTGTACAACTCGGCACGAACTGAGGGGGAGGTGGCC
>CAZYYL010000028.1:1722-10308 GCA_964651425.1 uncultured Microbacteriaceae bacterium
GGGCCATGGTTCGACGCTACAGCTCGTCGACTTCGCGCTGGGCAATCGCTTGAACGACATCGATGACATCGGTCGACGATGTGTCGACGTCCTTGCCCTTTTTGCGCAGAGGAGCGGTCATGCGACTCATGGATCCAGCAACACCTAACAAGGCGAGCGGTACGGCGAACGCGCCGAACAGGCCGAAAAGTTGTCCGATGCCACCCAATGCAGGGCCGGATGCGAGGCTCGACACCTGGGCGGTCATCACGAGCGCGTTCACTCGGGGCGTGGCCATGCGCTGTTCATCACTGAGCGCCGAGACAACAATCGGGAAGCCGAGCGAACAACCGAGACCCCACAGGAACGCGCCCAAGTAGGGCAGATGCACGAGTCCGTTGGCCATCACGATGATGATTCCGACGCAGGCGATGACAGCAATGAGCGCGGTCGTGCGAACACGTCCGATGAGATCAATAACGAAACCGCCACTGAAACGACCGACGGTCATGGCGATAGCGAAGAACATGAAGCCGAGTGCGGCATCGGCTTGCGTGATTCCGGAGTTGACGAGCGCGATCGGGAGCCAAGTTCCGGCTGCACCTTCGGCGACGACAAAGGACATACCGATGAATGCAATCCACAGCGTGCGTGGTTCGCGCCAGACGCCGCGAATCTCTTTGCGAGATGGAATCTGACGAATTTCTTGAGTGGACATGTCATCGCGAACCGCGAGGCCGCCTTGGCGGGGGAGAGCCAATGACGCTCCGAGCGCGATGAGAGTGACAGCGACGGCCGTGAGTCCGAACTGCACGGCGATGGGGAAGTTGATGCTCAGCGCGAAGGCACCAAGCCCTGCGCCAACAAGCAAGCCGAGCGAGAACATCCCGTGCAGGCTTGGCAACACGCTTCGCCGCGACAGGTGATCGAGACGTGCGCCCTCGAGGTTGTTCGTGAGGCCACCGACGCTCGACGTGAAGCCAATGGTGAAGACACTCGCGGCGGCCACCATGAGGTCGCCGATCGTGACGGCGAGGCCCAGCGCGACATATGAAACGCTGAGCAGCAAGTACGACGTGCGGACAATGTTTCGCGCTCCGAGTCGCGTGACGAGTGTCACGCCGAAGTACGTGCCAGTAATCGCGCCGACTGTCATCACAGTGGCGAGAAGTCCCATGTTGAAGGTGGAGAGGCTCAGCGCCTCTTTGATCTCCGGTGTGCGGCTAATCCAGTTCGCGGCGAAAAATCCGTGCAAGAAGAAAAGCGCCGAAAGGCCGAGGTACCAGCTGCGCGTGGCGTGTGTGGTGGGACGAGGATAGGACACCTCTCAAGGCTAAGCGGTGGCGTGAGGGATGGGTTTCAAACTGTAATCTGACATAATGTACATTATCGGATAAAAGGTGAGGAATAGACTCAGCCTATGAACGCCGAAAACCCGCCTGTTCTCGACCTTTTGCGCTCTGGACTCGGAGCTCACCAGGTTTCTGTCGAGGAATCAACGTTGCAGGATGCGCGTGCAGATCGTTCTGGGCTGCGCAGTGACTCAGCTCCGCTGGTTGTCGTCTACGCAGAGTCGCTCGATGACGTGGTCCATGTCATGCGATCCGCCTCGTCGACCCGCACGCCCGTCGTGGTGCGTGGCGCGGGCACGGGGCTCGCCGGTGGCGGATTTGCGTCGGACGGTGAAATCGTCTTGTCTCTCGAGCGCATGACGACCATTCACGAAATCAACGAAGACGAATGTTTCGCTGTCGTTGATCCGGGCGTCATCAACGGTGACTTCGACCGAACCCTTCGTGAACGTGGTTTCTGGTTTGCGCCAGACCCCGCGTCGCGAGACATCTCTTCTGTGGGTGGCAATATCGCGACAAACGCCGGTGGTCTGATGTGTGCCAAGTATGGCGTGACCCGAGAAGCGGTTCTGGGGCTGACCGTCGTGCTTGCGGACGGCTCTGTTATCGAGACGGGCCGTCGCACGGCAAAAGGCGTCACCGGACTCGACCTCACAGCCCTTCTCACCGGCTCAGAAGGAACGCTCGGCGTCATCGCGCGAGCGTGTGTGCGAATCCGACGCGTGACGCCAGGCGAGGTCTTCACGATTGGCTCCTACTTCCCCACCGCTCGCGACGCGGCCGTGTGCGCTTCGGCAATTGGCGTGGCCGGGCTCGTTCCGCTGGTGATGGAGATCATGGATGCGCGGGCTCTTGCGGCCGTACACGACTACCTCGAGCTTCCGGCCCCACCGGACGCGAGTGCGCACCTGTTGCTTCAATTCGACGGACCCTCGGCCGAGATCGATTCGAAAAACGTGCTCGAATTGATTCGCTCGTGTGGCGGAGACCCTGAGTTTGCGCAGAGTCATGACGACTCGGAGCAGTTGTTACGTATCCGTCGCAGTATGCACCCGGCACTGGCGAAACTCGGCACCACGCTGATTGAGGACGTGTGTGTGCCACGATCACGTCTCGCGGACATGTTTGACCGCATCTCGCAGATTGAGCAGTCGCGTGGAATTTCGATTCCGACGGTGGCTCACGCCGGCGACGGAAACCTGCACCCGAACTTCCTCACGACCGGTACGGAAGTGCCCGACGAGATTTGGGACGCGGCGAACGAGCTTTTCCTCGCCGCTCTCGATCTCGGCGGTACGCTCACCGGCGAACACGGTGTCGGAGTTTTGAAGAAACGTTGGCTCGTCGATGAAATCGGTGAGACTCAATTGGCGCTCCAAGAACGCGTGAAACTCGCATTCGATCCTGATCGAATTCTGAACCCCGGAAAGGTTTTCTGATGACACTCTCCTCTCTCCCCCGCAACGCGGCACTGATCATGATTGATGTGCAGCAAGGATTCGACCGCGCCGACCGGATGGGACCTCGTGACAATCCCGACGCAGAGACGCACATGCTCGAACTTCAGTCCGCGTGGCTCGAAACGGGCCGACCGTATGTTGTGGTTCAGCACGACAGCAAAATGGACGGCAGTGTGCTTGCGCCGAGCGACCCGGGCAATGCGCTCAAGGATTTCATCGCGCTCGACGCGGCCGACCTGCACATTCGTAAGTCGGTAAACAGCGCGTTCTACGGTGACCCTGACCTCAATGGCTGGCTTCGTGAGCGTGGCATTGACACCATCGTGATTGCCGGCATACAGACCAACATGTGTTGCGAAACAACTGCGCGCATGGGCGGCAACCTCGGTTACCGAGTCGTCTTCCCGTTGGATGCGATGCACACGTTCGACGAAAAGGCGGCCAACGGACTGAGCTTGACGGCTGCGCAACTCTCAACGGCGACAGCGGTGAACCTTGATGGTGGCGGCTTTGCGTCGGTGGTCACGACGGCTGAGGTTCTCGCCAGTTTGTCCTAGCGATGGCGGCGAACCAGCTCGACCAAATTGAGCGGCGCGATTGGCTCGTCCGTCGATTCGAGTTCTTCGAGCGACCACCAGCGGATATCGGTGATGTCGACGTGTTCGTTTTCCATCCAGTTGTCGTTGACCGGGTCAAACCGCGTGGTGCGCGCCACAAAGAATTCTGCGTAGGTCGTCTGCACGGTTCCGTCGGCGAATTCGCTCTTGCCGTCACTCGTCCACACCGGCTCGCCGATGTCGTCAACCACGAGGCCCGTCTCTTCAAAAAGCTCACGAATCGCGCCTTCGGCATGGGTTTCGTGATCTTCCACTCCCCCGCCGGGTGTCAACCACCGCACGACCGGCGTGCTCAAGAGTGGGCTTGCAGTGAGCATGAGCAAGACCGCTCCTGTTTCGTCGAACAGAAGGATGCGCGAGACGCGCCGATGCGGCGGACGCACGAACTACTTGATGAAGTCGCTGGTGTCGCCAACGAGCCGCGTGTTGTCAGCCGGTACGGGTTCAACCGCAGCGAGCGCGACCTCAGCCGCGAATTCGCTGACGTTGTAGAGTTTGCCGGCCGCCGTCTTGCGCGCGTCGATGGCACCTGGGTTGGCACGCTCAAGAAGCGTGGCCGTAATGGTGCCTTCGATCATGTCGCCCGAAACGACGACAAACCCGATTCCGCGTTCGGCGAGCTCCGGAATCATGTCGCGTAGCGCATCCTCACCGGCTCGCTTTGACAGTGCGACGGGCTCGTATTCCGGCATGGTCGGCGTCGTGCGGATGAAGTGGGCCTGGTGGCTCGTGACGAAAACGACCCGTGCGCCATCGGCAAGAACCGGAAGAGCTGCCTTGAGCAAGTTGACCTGCGAATCGCGGTTCAGGCGCATGGCGTAGTCCTCGCCCATGCCGGCTTCCATGCCGCCCGACGCGTTCATGACCAGAATGTCGAGACCGCCAAACGCGTCCTTTGCTGCCTGGAACATGTCGGCGACCGACGCGGGATTGGTGAGGTCAGCTCCCACGGCGATGGCGTTGCCACCGGCCTCGCGGATGCTGTCCACAATCTTGAGCGCGCGAGCTTCCTTGTTGCGGAAGTTCACAACGACCGATGCGCCCGCCGCCGCAAAATACCCAACCGTGTCCGCGCCAATGCCACGCGATGAGCCAGTTACAAGGGCGCGCTTACCGGCGAGAGATCCGGGTGCGAGAGGGTTCGTCACGACTGACTCCGATTTCTGTGAGTGCGCGTGTTCGCGCGAAAGTACTGCGACGAGACTACCAACGAGGTTCAAGGTTTAGGCGATGGGCGTCGATCGCGGTCTACGACTATCGTCGAAACCATGGCGACTCACCATGGATTTGATGCCCGCGACCGGGTGACCGTCCTCGCTCATCGCGGGCTTGCCACGAACGCACCGGAGCTCTCTCTCGCGGCCTTTCGGGCTGCCCTCGATGCGGGTGCCGACATTCTCGAGTGCGACGTGCGGGCCACGGCCGACGGCATTGCCGTGTTCGCCCACGATGAGACATTCGCCCGAATTCACGGCGATCCGGTTCGTGTGTGCGACCTGACCTACGCCGAGATTCGGGATCGGTTTAGCGACGGTGACCGGGGTGTGGTGAGTGTTCAGGATGCGCTGCGCGCCTTCCCCGTCGCACTCTTCAACATCGACGTCAAGGAACGGGATGTCATCGAGCCGCTTGCTCGTGCCGTGCGCGAGAATCGCGCAGAGAGTCGCGTGCTCATCACGTCGTTCAGCGGGAGTCGCCGGCGGCGTGCGCTGCGCGTTATCCCGGGCGCGTCCACAAGTGGTTCGGCAGACACCGTCGCTGGCGTGGTCGTCGCATGCGCGCTCGGGATGCCGCGGGTCGCTAGATGGTGGAGTCGTGGTGTGCGTATCCTGCAGATTCCCACTCGCGTGCTGGGAATCGACACGTCCTCATCGCGTATGTTGCAACTTCTGCACCGCGCCGGATTCGTCGTTCACTTCTGGACCATCAATGACGCGGATGAGATGCATACACTTCGCGAGCGCGGTGCGGACGGCATCGTGACCGACCGCTGCGACGTTGCGATCAGCACGTTTCGAGCCAACTGAGCGAATTTCGCGCAGGGAGAACGCTTTCAGGGAAGTCAAAGACAACCCGCGTACGTTGTGACACGTGCATCGCTTGTTCGGCGCACCAGCACGACAATTTCAGGGGAGAAACACGTGAGCAAAGAAACACTTCGCGGATCGCGGTTAGGGTCGCAGAGCCTCGAATCCGACACGGCCATTGACTATTCGAATCGAAAGTCGGTTGAGTATGACTGTGTTGCGTGTGGCACCACCACGTCGTTGATTTTCGCCGTTGAAGCTGATGCTCCATACACGTGGGATTGTTCGGGATGTCCCGAGCAAGCGACATTGCGTGGTGGCACGGCTCCGACTGGCGAAGACATCAAAGTCGTGAAGGAATCGAAGACTCCGTTCGAGATGCTTCTCGAACGTCGTTCGCGTGATGAGCTGGAAGAAATTCTCAAAGAGCGACTCGCCTACCTTCGGCAGCGTCGCGGCGCAGGCCTCGAAGACCTCGAAGCGAGCTAGTCGCCCTTTCGAGCGCGAGACGAACGACCAGAGCCGAGTCCAAGAGCGAGGATTCCGGCCGCGGCCAGAACCACGATCATCCACTCAAAGAGTCGACCAAAGACCATGGCTGGCGTAACGGTGTCGCTGAGCTGAACGTCGGCGATGAGATACCCCGGTTCGAAAGGCTCAAGTTCAGACTGAGTCGTACCGTCTGCTTTCAGAATGGCCGTGGTGCCCACCGTCGAATCATTGACGACCGACCGACCAGATTCGATGGCGGTCATGCGCGCAATCTGAAGCTGTTGAAGGTTTTCATCGGTCGTGCCGAAATCGGCATTGTTCGTCTGGGCGAGGATAACCCGAGCGCCATCGGCGATCATCCGTTGAGTCAAAGTGTTGTCAGTGATGTCGAAACAGATCGAGATGCCCGCCGAGATACCGGCCACATCGACCACGTTCGGTCGCGTTCCGAACGAATAGTCGCGGTACACCAGGTCGACGAGATCGGGAACGAGCGCGTGGAAGAAGTCTCTGTTCGGCATGTACTCGGCGAATGGGACGGGTCGCATCTTGTCGTACTGCGCCGTGACGCCGACGCCGGGCGTCCACACGAGCGATGAGTTGAAGTACGTCTGCGAGTCAGGGCTCGTGATGGTGCCCGTTACAAGTGGGGCATCAAAAGTGGTCGCGACGTGGTTGACAACGGTCGCCGCATCTCGAGAGCGCAATGGGTCGATGTCGGAGGCGTTTTCCGGCCACACAATGAGGTCGATGGATGCGGCGCGCGGGTCCGTCTGCGCGTCAAGGGTCGCCGTGACATGGTCACGGAGGATGTCCCCCTGCGTGTATTTGGCGAAGAGGCCGGCATTCGAGTTTCCCTGGGCGACGAGCATGCGCGAGGTGCCCGTGACGTGAGACGGAAACACGGGTGTGAGAACGAGAACGAGCACGGTGCATCCCCACACAATCATTGCTCGACGGTTCACCCGGCGATATTCCGGTACGCGTGACGCGGCAAGAATTGCGACACCCAGTGCCGTGACCGCCGCAATCACGAAGGAGAGTCCGGCCACTCCAATCCAACTGACACTGTGTCCAAAGGGCGATTCGGCTTGGGAGTAGGCCAGGCGGGCCCACGAGAATCCGCCGTACGGCCACGTTGCGGAAATCGTTTCACGGGCCGACCAGATGGCACCGACAACAACCGGCACAGCGCCGAAGCGAATCCACGCGCTCGACGAACGCGCCGCCCAGGCATACGCGAGCGCGATGAGTCCACCGCTGAGACCAACCCAGATTGTCATCAGTGCGCACAGGGCAAGCCACGGAATCGGACCGAGGTAAAGCGTGAGCCAGAAGATGAGACTCCCCCACAGTGCTCCACCGGCGACTGAGCCGACGAGGAAGCCGGACCAAAAAGTGCGACCTCGAAGGGCGATGAGAACGAGCGCGAGGCCGAGGAAAGCAAAGGGCCAGATGGCGGGTGCAGGAAACGATGTACGAATGAGTAACCCGCCGGCGATAGCGATAACGACGGCGACCCAGAGGGGCATGCGTGCAGGAAGCATTACGAAAGTCCCACCGTCGAATAGGCGACGATTCCGCGACGCACGAGGTCGAGGGCACTTCGAGCTGTTTTCGCGAGCGTCACGTTACTCACACCGACCAACTGATCAAGCAGGTCAATCGTTTGCTTCGACCAGCGCACGAAGTCCCCCGCGGGCATATCTGCATCGAAGAGAACGTCGTCGAGACGACCGCCACTCGCCCATCGGTGCATCGCCTGGCAGAGCCCGGTCGCAAGTGGCGTGGTACCCGGCAGTTTGTGGTGGCTCTCGAGGTCATCCAATTCAGCCCACAGTGTGGTCGTGGATTCGAGTGCCGTTCGAAAAACTCCGCGGGGCAGTCGGCGCTCGTGAAGCGTGCCGTCGTCTCGTCGAGGTTCAAACACGATTGCGCACGCGAGCGCAGCGAGCCCAGCCGGATCGATTCCGTCCCAGAGATTGCGGCGCAGGCATTCGGCAACGAGCAAGTCGCGTTCGCCATAAATGCGAGCAAGTTGGTCGCCGATGGGAGTTACCGCGAGTTCGGTACCCTGTGGATCCCGCTCGAGATACCCGGTGTCGACGAGAACCTCACAGACGCGATCAAAGATGCGCGCCACTGCGCCGGTTCGTGATTCAATCTGCGCGGTCAGCTGGTCTGTTTGACGACGAAGTTTCCACCAGCGCTCTCCCCATCGAGCGTGCTGTTCGCGTTCGGGACAGCTATGACACGGATGCGCCCGCATCCGCTGTCGCAGCCGAGCTAGTTCTTGGTTGCGCTTGTCACGGGCGGCCCGAGACTGTGACTCGTTGCCTTTACCGGATTTCTCAAGCTGATTCAGGTCGTGGCGAATTTGGGCGTACTGCGCGAAGTCGCCAAGGTGGCACGTCATCGGCTTGGCCATTCCGGCGAGCGATTCTTCTTGCTGGGCGACTTTGCGCGCGAGATCGACGACCGCCCGGTCAGCTTGGAATTGGGCAAACGACGACTCGAGAATGTCACGCGTACGAACGCGACCGAATTGCGTGATCAAGTTGACGGCCATGTTGTAGGTGGGTCGGAAACTGGAGTTCATTGGGTACGTGCGTCGACTTGCGAGGTTAGCAACGGTCTGAGGGTCGAGTCCGCCTGACCA
>CAZYYL010000029.1:0-10278 GCA_964651425.1 uncultured Microbacteriaceae bacterium
TAGAGCTGCGTGACGCCGTACTTCTGCACGAGCTCCCACCAGCGACCCGCGTGCGGCGTGTCAGGCGTGCCCTCGTACATCACGCTTGTTGCTCCGTTGGCGAGAGGTCCGTAGACGACATAGGAGTGACCGGTGATCCAGCCGACGTCCGCGGTGCACCAATACACATCGGTTTCGGGCTTCAGGTCGAAGACGTTGCGGTGCGTGAATGCCGCCTGCGTGAGGTATCCGCCCGTGGTGTGCAGGATTCCTTTCGGCTTACCCGTGGTGCCGCTTGTGTAGAGGATGAATAGCGGATGCTCAGCGGGGAATCCTTCTGCGTCGTGCTCGGGGCTCGCAGCGTCGCGGAGGTCGTGCCACCAGTGGTCGCGACCCTCGTGCCATTCGATGTCGTTGCCACAACGATTGACGACCACCACGTGGCGAACCGTAGCTTGGGCGGGAAGAGTGTCTGTGGGCGCGAGCGCGGCATCCACTACCGGTTTCAGCGGGAGGATTTTGCCCTTGCGGTTGCCGCCGTCGGCGGTGATAACGACGGTTGCTTCGGCGTCGTCGATACGGCTACGAAGACTCTCGGCCGAGAAGCCACCAAAGACCACCGAGTGCGGTGCGCCGATTCGGGCGCAGGCGAGCATGGCGGCGACGCCTTCGGGAATGTGCGGCATGTAGATCGCGACTCGCTCGCCTGCGGTCACGCCGAGGTCGGTCAGCGCATTGGCGATTCGCTTCACCTCGTCAGTGAGCTCGGCGTACGTCACGTCACGCTGGTCGCCGGGTTCGCCCTCGAAGTGGAACGCGACGCGGTCGCCGTAACCCGCGTCGACGTGTCGGTCGAGACAGTTATAAGCGACGTTGAGTCGACCGTCATCGAACCAGCTCGCGAACGGAGCGTTGCTCCAGTCGAGCACGCGCGTGAACGAGGTCGACCACGTGAGGAGTTCGCGAGCTTGGTCTGCCCAGAAACCGAGTCGGTCGTTGCGGGCGGCGTCGTACAGCGCGGGCGTGGCAACGGCATTGGCGGCGAATTCGGCCGGCGGTGCGAAACGGCGGTCCTCATGCATGAGGTGATCAATGTGGTTCGACATGTCGTAAATTAACTCAATTTCTGAGGGTATTTGCCCCCGAAAGGGTAGAGCGTGGGTCGTATGGACCCGAATCTTTGGTGTGTCAGCCTAAATGTATCGAGGAACGACCGATGTGCGACCCTAATATTGGGTCGCACCGTGACCTTCGTGTCCGGTTCTCATGCGTATGTTGCCCCCAACGACGTGTGACAGGCGACACAGTTCCCCCCAACTTGTGTCGCCTTCTTCTTTGTCCACGTTCTGGGCGATTCGTTCGTCGCCGGCCCGTTGTGGGGTGACGATGGCGCGATGTCTGCGGCCCTCCACCTCGTCGAAGCGTTGCTCAATCGCGACGGAGTGACGGATGTCGTAATCGGCCCCGGTGGGGCGTGGGTCGATGCCGGTTCGGGATTTGAGCGTGTCGCCGATTGGCCGTTTGGCGAGGATGACCATCGCACGCTGGCCGTCACGCTGATTGATCACGGTGGTCGGCACCTCGATGTGGCGACGCCGTTCGCTGATGTGCGACTGGGGTCAGGCATCCGTGTGCACGCGGTCATTCCGCCTGCGAGCATCGGTGGCACCGAAATCTCGATTCGCGTGCCAATGGATGCGCCTCCCACGCTCGCCGGGCTTAAGAGTCTGGGCATGCTGACCACAGGGGAGAGTGCGCAACTTGAGGCGCGGGCTCGTGCCGGGCGAAGCTTCCTCATCGCCGGGGCGACCGGCACGGGCAAGACCACCCTGCTGGCGGGCATACTCGCTAGCCTGCCAGACCACCTGCGCATCGTGACCATCGAGGATGTGGCGGAGCTTCGCGTGGCGCATCCACACATCGTGTCGTTGCAGGCTCGCCAGGCGAACATTGAGGGCGCGGGGGAAATCGGACTGGGTTCGCTGGTTCGGCAGACGCTGCGAATGCGCCCCGACTGGCTCGTGCTGGGCGAGATGCGTGGTGTCGAAATCCTTGATGTGCTTCTCTCGCAGAGCAGCGGGCACGCCGGAGGGTCGACCGTGCACGCGGGGTCGCTCGAAGGTGTTGCCGGCCGGCTTGTTGCATTGGGTGCGCTCGCCGGGTTGGCACCAGAGCAGGTCGCGCGTCAAGTGGTCGGCGCGATTGACGACGTGTACTTTCTCGAGCGCGGTCCGGGTGGTCGGCGATTGGTCGCTCACGGTGTGTTCGAGATGGATGCGCGAGGCGCGTTGCGGTGCGTGCCGTGTTGAGACGAGCATGGCGTTTGCGGACGCGAGCACCGCTCGCCGTCGATTACGACACACTCGCGCTCATATGTGAGCAGCTCGGGGCATTCGTGAGCGCGGGACTACGTCCGCTCACGGCATGGGAGACCGTCGCGCGAGACGTCGGCACGTTCGACGCATGCGCCGTCGACGTCATCATCGCGTGGAACGCAAGCGTGCGTGTTGGCGCCCCCGTCGCGCGCACCTGCCACCTGTTGTCCGAAGGATTTCGGTCGTGCGCGCGCATCCAGCGTGAAATCGAGACAGCAGTTGCCGGGCCACGATTCGCCCGGCGGATCATGCTTGTTCTGCCAGTGTTCGGCGTGCTCATCGCTTCTGCGCTCGGGCTCGATGCGCTGTCGTTTCTGCTCGGCTCGCTGGCCGGTTGGGCCTGTCTTGTGGTCGGCTGCGGGCTCATCGTGTTCGGGTGGATGTGGAGTCAGAGACTCATCGCGCGCATTCGGCACGACGTCATTCCGGGCGGTGTCGCGACCTCGGTGGTTGCTGCGGCACTCCAAGCAGGTATCGGGATGCGCGACGCATGGGCGGCACTCGACGCCGAGTGCGACGCGCAGGGTGCGCCGCGGTTGGCGCGCGAGTTGCCTGAGGTTCATGTGCTGGCGACGCGGTGGGGCATCCCCGTCGCTGATGTGCTGGTTGCCGTCAGCCGTGCCGATCGCGATCGAGTCATCGGGGATGTGCGACGGCAGGCAGCGGAACTCGGCGAGAAGTTGCTCGTGCCACTGGGGGCATGCGTGTTGCCGGCATTTGTGCTGTTGGCTGTGGTGCCAGTCGTTGCGCAGTTGCTCATGAACACGGGTATTTCGTGGAGCGTCTAGTTGCCCACAACGACAGGATTCATGACCTCTGTACCTACGTCGCGGTCGCCCTTCGGGAAGCGTCTGGCGTATGAAAATGTGTGCGCATCCATCGACGAAAGGAATCTCATGAACAACACGATGATGCGAGCACTGGCCAGGTTCGGTCGCGACGAGACAGGCGCGGCGACTGCGGAATACGCCATCGCAACCATGGCCGCGGTCGGCCTGGCCGGTGTGCTCGTTGGCATCCTGAAGGGTGGTGCTGTGACACAGTTGCTCACCAACCTCATCACGGGTGCGTTGACGTTCGCCGGCTAGCTGGTGGCTGACGAACGCGGGAGCGTGTCGGCGGAACTCGCGGTCACGCTCCCTGCCGTCATCGGCGTGCTGAGTCTTGTGTTGGGTGGGCTCGGGCTCGTGGCTGATCGGGTCTGGTTGACGAGTGCATCCGGATGGGCGGCGCGGGCCATCGCCATCGGTGGTAACCCGGATGCAGTGATGGCCGATGCACTGAAGAGCCACTCGGACGTCGTGCCAGACGTTTCGGAGACGCAGGATTCCGTGTGCGTGATGTTGGAGCGTCGAGCAAGTGGGCCGATTGGAGTGTTGGGGCTGGTTGCGTCGGGAAGTACGTGTGTGCGGAGGGTGTTGTGAGACGGACAAGTCGAGTGCGAAAGTTTCTGGCCGACGAGCGCGGCGCGGGAAGCGTACTGTCGCTCGCAGTGTTGGCGACGGTCGTGTGTGTCGCCGGTCTACTTGCGCCAGTGGTCGGGTTGCTGGTGGTCCACGATCGAGCCCAGTCGCTGAGTGATCAGGCTGCGCTCGCCGCAGCAGATGCGTTGAACGGCGTGACGCTGGGTGAGCCGTGCGAGGTGGCATCGGCCGAATTGGAATCCGTTCGCGCATCCACGTGGCGCTGTCAGACGAGCGGCGAAGACGCCTTTGTTTCAGGGCTACTCACCTTTGGGCCACTTCGTTTTGAGGTGCGTTCGCGGGCCGGTTCGCCCGAGGGTTGACACCTATATATAGGAACGAAATCTGCCAGCGACGCAACGCCAAAGAAAAGCACGATTTGCGGTCACTGTCAGAAACCGTTGTATGGTGACCTCGTTACAACCCGAACCGGAGGAATTGCGTGACTGCATCGAAGAAACTCGTCATCGTCGAGTCCCCTGCCAAGGCAAAAACCATTGGCAAGTACCTGGGACCCGACTATGAAGTGTTGGCATCGGTCGGCCACATTCGCGACATTCCCACGCCTAAAGAGCTGCCCGCGGACATGAAAAAGGGCCCGTTCGGCCAATTCGCCGTGGACGTCGAAAACGGTTTTACGCCGTATTACGCAGTGTCCGAGAACAGCAAGCGCACGGTCGCTGACCTGAAACGCGCATTGAAAGAGGCCGACGAGCTGTATCTCGCCACTGATGAGGACCGCGAGGGAGAGGCCATCGCGTGGCACCTGTTCGAGGTATTGAAGCCAAAGGTCCCCGTGCACCGCATGGTGTTCCACGAGATCACGAAAGACGCCATCGAACAGGCGCGTGAGAACACTCGTGAGATCGATCGTTCTTTAGTGGATGCGCAAGAAACGCGCCGCATTCTCGACCGGTTGTATGGGTTCGAGATTTCCCCCGTGATGTGGCGCATGGTCGGCCGCGGACTCTCCGCTGGACGCGTTCAGTCGCCCGCCACACGCCTGCTCGTTGACCGCGAGCGCGAGCGCATGGCATTCGTCTCCGCGGACTACTGGGACCTTCTCGCGACTGTCGGCACCGACACTGCGGCGGCGAACCAATTCCAAGCAAAGCTCGTGCGCCTCGGTGGCGAGAAGCTCGCGACTGGTAACGACTTCTCTGACAACGGCAAGCTCAAATCATCGGCTCGCGCCCTCCTCGAAGCCGACGCCAAAACGCTCGCCGAAGCACTGCGTGACCCGAACGCCACATTGACCGTTGCCTCACTCGAAACGAAGCCGTACACGCGTCGACCGTTCGCACCGTTCACCACGTCGACGCTCCAGCAGGAAGCCGTCAAGAAGCTCAAATTTTCGGCCCGTCAGACAATGAGCGTGGCGCAACGCCTGTACGAAAACGGTTACATCACCTACATGCGAACGGACTCGCCCAATCTGTCTGGTCAGGCGATGAATGCCGCCCGCAGCCAGGCAATCAAGTTGTACGGCACTGACCAGGTTTCTGAGAAGCCCCGTGTGTACACCGGCAAGAGCAAGACAGCCCAAGAAGCACACGAAGCTATCCGGCCGGCAGGTGAGGTGTTTCGCACCCCCGACGAGCTCTCGAGCGTGCTACGTGGCGAAGAACTGCGCCTGTATGACCTGATCTGGAAGCGCACGATTGCATCCCAGATGGCGGATGCGCGCGGCCAGACCGCCACCGTCACCATCGACGCCGTCGCCCCGGGCCAGGCAAAAGCAGAGTTCACCGCATCCGGAACCGTGATTACGTTCCGCGGATTCCTGAACGCCTACGACGAGACCACGGATGAAGACCGCAATGCGCAGGACGAACAGTCCGACGCCAAGTTGCCGGTGATGACCGAAGGCCAGACGCTGCAGTTGGCTGACGTCGAAGCCAAGGGTCACACTACGGTTCCGCCGCCGCGCTACACGGAAGCGACGCTCGTCAAGAAGATGGAAGAGATCGGCATCGGTCGACCTTCGACATACTCGGCGACGATCGCCACGGTGCTCGACCGCGGGTACGCCGTGATGAAGGGCCAGGCGCTCGTGCCGACTTGGATCGCCTTCTCGGTGACGCGTTTGATGGAGCAGAGCTTTGGCGACCTCGTCAGCTACGAGTTCACATCCGAAATGGAAGATGACCTCGACAAGATTGCGAACGGCGACGCTGACTGGCGAGAGTGGTTGCGTAAGTTCTACTTTGGTGAAAAAGAGCACGCCGGACTCAAGGCATCCGCCGCCAATCTCGGCGACATCGACAAGCAGACTCTGAACTCGTTCAACGTCTCTGACGACATCACGCTGCGCATCTGGCCGACGAACGCCTACATCGAAGTGGATGACCCCGAGGCGGGGCCGGGCGAGAAGCGCAAGGTCTACCTGCCCGACGGCATGCCACCGGATGAACTGACCCCAGAGCGCGCGCAGGAACTCATCGATGCTCCGGTCGCGGGGGATCGCATCCTCGGTGTGAACCCCGATACCGGCAAGCTCATCGCCGCGAAGGACGGCCGGTTCGGTCCATACGTGACCGAGCTCGAGCCCGAAGATGCGCAGGTCGTCGTCGTGACCGACACCGCCGTCGACCCTGAAACGGGCGAAGTCGTCGAAACGGCACCGAAGAAGAAGGCCGCAGCGAAGAAGAAGGCCGATGCGCCGAAGCCGCGCACCGCATCCCTGTTCAAGAGCATGGACCCGTCGTCGATTGACCTCGAGACCGCGCTGAAACTCATCAACCTTCCTCGCTTGGTGGGGCACGACCCCGAGTCGGGCGACGCGATTTTCGCGGCCAACGGCCGTTATGGGGCGTATTTGAAGAAGGGCAAGGATACGCGCTCGCTGGATTCCGAAGACCTCATCTTCGACATTGACGAGGCCGGCGCACTCGCTCTTTTCGCACAGCCCAAGTTCGGTGCGCGCCGCTCGGCGTCGGCCATCAAGGAGTTCGGCGAAGACCCCAACAGCGGTCGCCCAATCAAGGTCAAGGACGGGCGCTTTGGTCCGTACGTGACAGACGGTGAGACGAACGCGACAATCCCGCGAGGAGAAAACCCCGAGGAGATCGAGTTTGACCGCGCGGTCGTTCTGCTGTCGGAGCGTCGGGCGAAAGGTCCGGCTGCGCCACGGGCGAGTGCGGCGCGTAAGGCGCGCCCTGCATCCACCACCACACGCACGATTCGCGCCAAGAAGAAGTCGTGACCGTGAGGCATCGCGGGCTGTTCATCACCTTCGAAGGTGGCGACGGCGTTGGCAAGACAACGCAGATGCGTCGGCTCGGCGAGTTTCTCGAAGCGCGCGGACAGTCCGTGACGGTGACCCGCGAGCCCGGCGGCACTCCGCTCGGCGAGCAGATTCGCGAACTCGTCTTGCACTCGCGCGACCACATCGCACCTCGCGCTGAAGCGTTGCTCTACGCCGCCGACCGCGCGCACAATGTGGAGACAATCGTTCGACCGGCGCTCGAGCGCGGAGACGTCGTCTTACAGGACCGCTACTTCGACTCGTCCGTTGCCTACCAGGGCTCCGGCCGCGTTCTCGGTGCGGAAGACATCAAGCGCATCTCTCTCTGGGCCGCCGACGACCTCGTGCCAGACCTGACCGTTCTCCTCGACCTGGACCAGCAGTCCGCCGCCGCCCGTCTCGACGCCCAAGACAAGCCGTTTGACCGATTCGAATCAGAGAAAGCCGAGTTTCATCAAAAGGTGCGCGAGGCGTTCCTCGCCATCGCCACAGCTGAACCGAATCGCTTTCTCGTCGTCGACGCATCTCAGCCAATCGAGGTCATCGCAGACGCCATTGCGACGCGAGTGGCGGTTCTGCTCGATAACCTAAACGAGTGAGTGTGTGGGACGAACTTGTCGGTCAGGCTCCCGCCATCGACCTGTTCAAGATGGCCGTTGCTGACCCTCGACTACTCGCGCACTCGTGGTTGATTACGGGTCCTCCTGGCTCGGGTCGATCCAACCTCGCCTACGCCTTCGCCGCCGCGTTGGTGTGTAAGAACGATGGATGCGGCACCTGCACCGACTGCCGGCAAATCGCTGCCCGAACTCACCCCGACCTCAGCGCTCTCGCCACGGAACGCGTGATCATCTCCATCGACGAGGTCAGGTCGCTCGTGCAGACGGCCCAGTTCGGCCCGAGTGTGTCGCGCTACCGAGTCGTCGTCATCGAAGACGCCGATCGCATGGTTGAGCGCACCAGCAATGTGTTGCTCAAGGCACTCGAAGAACCTCCAGACGGAACGATCTGGATTCTCTGCGCGCCGAGCGAAGCTGATTTGCTCCCGACGATTCGTTCACGCGTTCGTTCGGTACGCCTCACTGTGCCGAGCATCGACGCGGTTGCCGACTTGATTGTGACGCGCACCGGCGTCGACCGCGGGACTGCCGAACGTGCAGCCCGCCACGCGCAAAGTCACGTAGGTATGGCCACACGTTTGGCGACCAACGAGTTCGCTGCGAGCCGTCGCGACGAGACCGTGCGACTCGCACTGTCGACGACGAATGTGCGGGATGCGGTGATGGCCGCCGCCCGCCTCCTCGAGATCGCCACCGATGATGCCAAGGCCATCACCGAGGAGCGCGACGCGGAAGAGCTCGAACACGCCCGTTACTCCCTCGGGCTGGGTTACGGAGAAGCCGTACCTCCGAACATGCGTTCGCAGTTCCGCGCACTCGAGGAACAGCAGAAGCGCCGCGAAACGCGAAGTTTGCGCGACGGTCTGGACCGCATCCTCGTCGATTTGTATTCGGTTTATCGAGATGTCTTGCGAATTCAACTTGGTGCGACCGACGACCTTATCAACATCGAATACGTGGCGGAACTCGGTCGAGTTGCGTCTGCCTTGAGCCCGACAGAAGCACTTGCCGTAAGTGAGGGCATTGCAACCGCTCGGCAGCGCATTGCCGGTAATGTGTCACCCGTGCTTGCGCTCGAAGCACTTTTAATTACCGCGACGCCTCGGAGGGCTGCCTAATGAAGAAACGCGTCCAAATCGCTGCTGTCACGGCGACACTCGCGCTCTCGCTTTCCGGCTGTTCTGCTCTGCAAGCATTCAACGGGGAGACCTCGACCCCGATTCCGGCCGGCGCTCCAGCGGGCTTCGAGAGCTACTACGGTCAGGTCGTGAGTTGGGAATTCTGTGGCGTCGACCTGCAATGCGCCAAAGTCTCCGCTCCGACAAACTGGGCCGACCCCGCCAGCACGCCAATCGAACTCTCACTGGTTCGTCACAAGGCCACGCGTCAGCCAGCGCAGGGAGACATCCTCGTGAACCCCGGTGGTCCCGGAGAATCGGCGGTTAGCCTCGTGCGGGACAGCGTCGACTACGCCGTTGACCCGACATTGGTCGAGTCGTTCAACATCGTGGGAATGGACCCGCGCGGAGTCGGCGAATCTACCCCGGTCACCTGCTTCAAAGACGCCGCGGACATGGACAAGGCGTTGTATTCGATTCCGTCGGGTGCTCGTGGCTCCGATCAGTGGAACGCAGACGTCGCCGCCAAGTCGACTGCGTTCGCGCAGGCATGTCTGACGAACACTGGCCCGCTTCTGGAGTTTGTCGACACGCAGAGTGCGGCTCGCGACATGGACATGGTGCGCGCAGCAATGGGCAACGTGAAGCTCGACTATCTTGGCTACTCCTATGGCACATTTCTCGGAGCGACCTACGCGAATCTCTTCCCGCAGAATGTGGGTCGCATGGTCCTCGATGGCGCGGTCGATTCGACGGCCTCGCCTCTCTGGTCGATGTACGGACAAACCGTTGGGTTTGAGGGTGCCCTCAATGCGTACCTCGCGTGGTGCGTTGATGGAGGTGACTGCCCCTTGGGAACATCCGTGCCCGAGGCAACGGTTGCCCTGCAGCAGTTGCTTGCCGACGTGGATGCGCATCCACTCGAAAATTCTGACGGTCGTCTTCTCGGTGCCGACACGCTCGTGACCGCAATTCTCTGGCCGCTCTACGACAACAACGCGTGGTCGCGTTTGAGTGACATCGTGACCGCCGTGTACGCGGGTGATGCGTCGGTCGCGTTTGAAGCTGCCGATGGCTATAACGGCCGCAACACCGACGGTACCTACGCCAACAACTCGACGGATGCGTTCATCGCAATCAACTGCGCGGACGCTCCGCCGACCGATAACGAACTGGCATCAACAGTGCAGTCGATGATTCTCGCCGACGCTCCGATTCTCGGTCCCTACTTCAGTACCCAGGTCGATGGATGCGCGGGCTGGCCCGTGCCGAGTAAGGGGTCGCTCGACCCCATCCACGCCTCGGGCGCACCCGACCTTCTCGTCATCGGCACGACCAACGATCCGGCCACCCCGTACGACTCGGCCGTCTCATTGAGCGAGCAGATGGAATCCGCACATCTCGTGACCTTCGAGGGCGAGGGGCACACCGCGTACAACCGTGGAAACGCGTGCGTCAACGAGGTCGTGGACAACT
>CAZYYL010000030.1:0-3479 GCA_964651425.1 uncultured Microbacteriaceae bacterium
CGACGGGCTCGACACGAAGATCGGTGAGGAAGGCCTCAGCCTCTCAGGCGGACAACGTCAGCGACTCGCCCTCGCGCGCGCCATCGTCACTCAGCCCGCCGTGCTCGTGCTCGACGACCCACTGTCGGCGCTCGACGTCACGACCGAAGCGCAGGTTGAGGCTGCGCTTCGACGCGTGCTCGCGACGACCACGGCCTTAGTCGTTGCGCACCGTCCGTCAACCGTCATGCTCGCCGACCGCGTTGCGGTGCTGCACGAGGGTGTCATCGCGGACGTGGGAACGCACAGCGAGCTACTCGCACGATCGGCCCTCTACCGCCACATTATTTCGAGCGAGGGGGATGCGCCGCGCATCCTGCCCGATAACGAGGTGATCACCTCATGAGTAAACCCGTATCGCCCAAAGTGATCGGCGTCGCGTCGGAGGAACGCAGCGATTTCACGCGCGCCGAAAACCGCGGCCTGCGTCAGCGCAGTTGGCGACTCTTCGCCGAATTGATTCGTCCGGTGCGGTGGCGCGTCGCGCTCGGCGGTGTGCTCATCGTGCTCGGCACGCTCACCTCCGTTGCCGGCCCGGCGCTACTGGCCGTCGGTATCGACCAGGCCCTGCCGGCGCTCACGGGCAACTCCACAACACCGGGCGGCAACTGGACGCCCACACTTCTCGTCGTCGGCGCCTACCTCGCGGCCGGATTCTTCGGCGGGCTTTTCACTTCTTCGTATATTCGCCTATCGGCATGGATCAGCCAGACGATTTTGTTCGCGCTGCGACTGCGGGTGTTCCGTCACACACAGCGACTGAGCATGTCGTTCCACGAGTCGTACACGTCGGGCAAAATCATCGCCCGTCAAACGAGCGACCTGGATACGCTGCGCGAGTTCCTCGACTCCGGGCTCGAGAAACTCATCAGCAGTTCGTTGCTCATGATCTTCACCGCTGTAGCGCTCATCGTGCTCGATCCTCTGAGCATGATCCCCGTGCTGATCTCTTTTGTGCCGGTGTTCTTCTTCGCCTGGTGGTTCTCCAACAACTCGCGTCGTGCTTTCCGCACGTCACGGGTCTATTCGGCACGGCTCATCGTGCAGTTCGTTGAAACGATGACCGGCATTCGTGCGGTCAAGGCGTTCCGTCGCGAATCTCGCAACGAAGAGACCTACGGCGAACAGGTCGACAACTACCGCTACGCAAACCAGAAAGTCATCGCGCTCTTCGGCATTTTCGATCCGGGCCTCAAGCTCGTCGCCAACATCGTGATGGCGATTGTGCTGTTGCTGGGTGCGTTCCGCGTGCTCGACGGCGCGATGGACGTCGGCGTGCTTCTCGCGGCCGTGCTCTACGTGCGACGCATCTACGACCCGGTGAACGAACTCGCGATGTTCTACAACTCCCTGCAGTCGGCGACGAGTGCACTCGAGAAGATTTCCGGCGTGCTTGAAGAGGAACCGCGAGTTCGCGAATCCGCCGACCCCGTGTCGTTGCCCGCGGTGTCGGGTGCGCTCGACTTCGATGGCGTCTCTTTTGCTTATGTGCCGGAACGTCCGGTATTGCCGGCACTCGACGTGCACATCCCTGCCGGTCAGGTCGTGGCGCTCGTGGGTACGACGGGTGCGGGTAAGTCGACGCTCGCGAAATTGATCGCCCGTTTTTATGATCCGGACGCAGGGCGCGTCGCACTTGACGGCATCGACCTGCGCAATCTGAGCAATGCCGACCTTCGCAAGGCCGTGGTCATCGTGACGCAAGAGGCATACCTGTTCTCGGGCACCGTGATTGAGAACATGCGCATCGGGAAGCCCGATGCCACACTCGCCGAAATCGAAGCGGCCGCGCGAGCCGTCGGCGCTCACGAGTTCATCATGTCGCTTCCCGACGGATACGAGACCGACGTCAACAAGCGCGGCGGTCGACTGTCATCCGGCCAGCGCCAACTGCTCTCTTTCGCGCGGGCGTTTCTCGCCGACCCCGCGGTGCTCATCCTCGACGAAGCGACCGCGTCACTCGACATTCCGAGCGAGCGATTGGTTCAGGATGCACTACGCACGCTGCTCGCCAACCGCACGGCAATCATCATCGCGCATCGCCTCTCCACGGTCGCGATTGCGGACCGTGTGCTCGTGATGGAGCACGGGCAGATCATTGAGGACGGGTCGCCCGCCGACCTGATCGCCGGCACGGGAACCTTTGCGACGTTGCACTCTTCATGGCGTGAGTCGCTCGCCTGAGCGGGATCAACTAGTCCGATTGGCCGCCTAGCTCAGCGCGACGAACGGCACGAGCAGTGTCAGTACGACCGCCACCACAAACACGACAACTGAGAATCCGATCAGCATGAACTTGATCAGGTTGCGTTTGACGACCGCGGCGACACCGAGCAGGAACAACGAGATCGTCATCAACACCGTGTACAGCGTGAGCTTGTCGCCAAGCGCACTCGCCCTGTCGCCCTTCGCCGTTTCGGCGGCCGACTCATCCGCTGTTTCGTAGGACTTTCCGAAGAGCGCGTCGAGGTATGTCTCGTCATCGAGTGGGCTGACGTAGTCGTTGGGGTTGGCCTCGTTGGTCGCGTTCGCGCGTTCGATAGCCGCAGCGAAGTCGTCCGAAATGATGTCGTTCCAGAGCGAGTCATATTTAGCCGATGCGCGCGCCGCGACATCCGCGTCGGTACTCTCCATGTCGATCAGGCTCTCGGTCAGGGCAGCCCAACTCTGGGCTTCCTGCGTGTAGTCCTGGTTAGCCTCGAGGTACAGCGACTCCGCCTGCGTGGCGAGAACGGATGCGCGAGCATAGTTCGCAGCCATGTTGCTGTCATACATCGCGGCTTGGAAACCCGCGTACGCCGTCATGCACGAAACAAACCCGAGGAGCACGGCGGTGACAACTTCGACATGGCGGCCGAGCCAGGTGCGTCCGAGTCTGCGGTCGATTTCGACCTCGGTTTCGTGAGATGCCGATGCGGCCATGCTGTGCACCTTTCGCGAAATCTTGACTCGGTGGAACGAGTGGATCTAATCTCCATCGTGACGCTCCGCGTCACAACCGATGGGGGCCTAAGGATTCGAATTCGAATCGCCCTTTTTAGTGGACCTAAGGGGATTCGAACCCCTGACCTTCTCATTGCGAACGAGACGCGCTACCAACTGCGCCATAGGCCCAAGACTCGTTAACTATAACGGCGAGCGAATCCGGACTAAGAGCCGGTTCGACGACGACGCAACACCTCGGCCAAGTCGAGTTCGACCTCGCCCGTGTCGCCCACATGACCCATGGATGCGAGGCGCTCGCGCGCCACGGCAGGCGTCTGAGTCGCCGGGGCTTGTCGCGCTGGCGCAACGGGCGCGGTGGACGGAGCAACCTGTGCGACCGAACGAGTTTGCGCAGCCACGGCAGCATCGATGGCTGCGTTACGTCGCAGTTGCTCTTGGGCGCGTTGCGCATCCACTGTCGATCGAGCCAGTGAACCGGGGCGAGCCGTCAACGG
>CAZYYL010000030.1:3579-5625 GCA_964651425.1 uncultured Microbacteriaceae bacterium
ACGCCACTGGCCATGCGACGCTCACGCTTGCGTTGCTCGACCAGGCGTGCCGCTTGGATTTCGGGCGACAGTGAACGAAGGGTTGCAGCGCGAACCTGGTGACGCGCTTCTGCCTCCACTTTGCGCAGCACACGACGTTGCTCGGCAACACCTCGAGCAGAAGCCTCGACCCGCAGTTCTTGCGGAGCTTCGGTGGTCGCGACGAGGGCACGAATCGTCTGATTCAGGCGAACGGCGTTCTTTTCGGTCGCATCAAAGTTGTGACGACGCCAGAGAGTGGGCACGAGATAGACGACCCAGAGAACGGCGGCGATGGCGAGCACGACGCCCCCACCCAGAAAGTCACCGTTCATGAATCCCACGGTACGAGGTCGGGCCTACCTACTCAGGGATATGAACCGGTGTGTTTGACGAGGGTGCGTTGCCCGCACGCCATCGAGCCAGAACGCCGTCAGGCACATCTTCGCGAACGAGCGCGTAAGCATAGTGATCGCGCCAATCGCCGTTGATGTGGATGTACCGACGGCGAAGTCCCTCGTATCTGAAACCGAGCTTGTCGACGATTCTCAGCGACGACGCGTTCTCGGGACGAATGCAGATTTCCATGCGGTGCAGGCCGAGTTCGCTGAAGCAATAGTCCGTTGCCATCGCAACGGCGGTCGTGGTGACACCCTTACCCGCGGCACGCTCGGCGATCCAATAGCCAATCTGTGCGGACGACAACGAGCCGTAGGCCAGCGCCCAAACATTCAGCTGACCGACGAGTTCACCATCCACTTCAATGATCAGAGGGATGCCCGTACCCGCCTTCGCTTGTGACAACAACCCGCGAATCCACGACCGAGGTTCGCCGAAGCTGAAACCATTCGGGTTCGTGGCTTGCCATTCGCGCAACCATGGCCGGTTGATCATCAGTTCGCGGTCGAGCGCGCGGGCATCGCGATTGCGAATTGCGCGCAACACGATGCCGGTCTGCTCATCGGCGAGGGTGGGCAGGTAAAGCGCGGACACGTCTCCACTCTATTCGCGCACGACTTTGTTGCCGGGTGCGCACGACGATTTAGGCTTGGGTCGTGACCGAACCCGTGGCTGCCGAGAAACGCGCCTTACGCGCCGAACTGCGCGAGCGCCGTCGCAATCGCACCCAAACGCAGAACGCCAACGACACCGTCGCCCTCACCGCACGCTTGCGTGACCTCGTTGGCGCACTTGGTGCGCGGTCACTGTCTATTTACTTGTCGTTGCCGACCGAGCCGAATGTCCGACCGTTCATTGAATGGGCCGTGGATGCGGGCATCCGCGTTCTGCTGCCCGTTAGCCGAGAAGATGGGCTCCTCGACTGGGTGGTCGCGGACCCCGAGCTGGACGAAGAACTCGGCTCCCTCGGCGTGCCCGAACCCGCCGGGGACGTGCTCGGCCCGATGGCGATCAACGATGTCGACGTGGTGATTGTGCCGGCCGCATCCATCGACCGCATCGGCACTCGTTTGGGTTGGGGTCGTGGCTACTTCGATCGCGTGCTCGGGTCGATGAGTCAGCGTCCGCCGGTGTTCGCCGTGGTCTTTGACGATGAGCTGGTGGATGCGCTGCCGGCCGAAATGCACGACTCCCCCGTGGACGGCGTTGTGACGCCAGCCGGGATCACGCGCTTCGCGCGCTAGCCCCAGTGCGGCGGCTTGTCACCTTTCAGGCGCTCATCGTTCGATAGCTCGGACTCACCGTAGTTCGCGGCAGTTACTGACTCGGGTACCGAGTCGGCGAGGTTGCCGGGGTTTCCGTCGGGTTGCCACGTGACGCGCTTTCCCTTGCGGGGTATGCTCGGCGAGTCGTCGGGCTCGTCGTCGGGATTAATCTTCTTCGTCACGATACGAGCGAATTTCCAGCGGCTCGGTTTCGGCGTCATGGGCGACGGACGAAGCGATCCCGCGTTCTTCGGAAGCCGGCGGTGGCATGATCGTCACGCCCGTAATGGGGGTGTCGTCGGATGCCGGCGGCACGAACGGCGGGCGCGTGAAGCTCGCCGATGCGGGAGCGGGTTCCGGTGCG